>CAJBQQ010000275.1 GCA_903957805.1 uncultured Pseudomonadota bacterium
CAATCTTCTCAAACCAATACTCAATACTGGCCAACTCAAATGTATCGGCGCCACTACTTATAGTGAGTATCGTGGAATTTTTGAGAAGGATCATGCTCTGTCGAGACGTTTCCAGAAGGTTGATGTGCCTGAGCCCAGCGTAGAAGAAACTATAGCCATCCTGCGCGGACTGAAGTCCCGTTATGAGACATATCATGGGGTTAAATACACGGCCATAGCACTCTCCACCGCGGCGGAGTTATCAGCACGCTTCATCAATGACCGACACTTGCCAGACAAAGCGATTGATGTGATCGACGAAGCAGGCGCAGCCCAGCGTATCCTACCCAAATCAAAGCAACGCAAAATTATTAGTAAGCATGAAATCGAAGACATCATAGCGAAGGTCGCCCGCATTCCACCTCAGAGTGTCTCCAGTGACGATCGGAACACACTGAAAACACTCGAACGTGATTTGAAGGCTGTCGTCTTCGGCCAAGATAAAGCTATCCATGCGCTCACAGCAGCGATCAAAATGGCCCGTAGCGGACTGGGTAGTCCACAAAAACCAGT
Source organism: uncultured Pseudomonadota bacterium (assembly GCA_903957805.1). Classification (GTDB taxonomy): domain Bacteria; phylum Pseudomonadota; class Gammaproteobacteria; order Burkholderiales; family Nitrosomonadaceae; genus VFJL01. The sequence continues at coordinate 553 of CAJBQQ010000275.1, forward strand.
CGGATCATTTCTCTTTTCCGGCCCTACTGGCGTCGGGAAAACAGAGGTAGCACGGCAACTTGCCTATGCATTAGGTATTCAACTGCACCGCTTTGATATGTCTGAGTACATGGAACGGCATGCGGTCTCACGACTGATCGGTGCGCCACCCGGCTATGTCGGTTTTGACCAGGGTGGCCTGCTCACCGAGGCCATCACTAAACAGCCCTATGCTGTGCTGCTACTGGATGAGATTGAGAAGGCCCATCCAGACATTTTTAGCATCCTGCTTCAGGTGATGGATCATGGCACCCTAACCGACAACAATGGTCGCAAAGCAGATTTCCGTAATGTGATCATCATCATGACCACGAATGCTGGAGCAGAATCACTCGCCAAGACTTCAATCGGCTTTACCAAATCGGCGCAAGCTGGTGACGAAATGGCCGACATCAAGCGCATGTTTACGCCGGAATTCCGCAACCGACTCGATGCAATTATCTCCTTCTCAGCGCTGGACCGAGAGGTAATTCTGCGTGTAGTTGATAAATTCCTGATGCAACTGGAATCTCAACTGCATGAAAAGAAAGTGGAGGCTGTCTTCACCGATGAACTAAAGTACTATCTGGCAAAAGATGGTTTTGATCCGCTGATGGGTGCGCGGCCGATGGCAAGGCTAATCCAAGATACCATTCGAAGCGCTTTGGCGGATGAACTACTGTTCGGTCGTCTCGCCAACGGCGGCCGTGTGACAGTGGACATGGGTACCGATGGCAAGGTGAAGCTGCAGTTTGAAGAGGAACCCTCCCCCGTCGTATAGCGCTTGCCGCTCAGCAAAGTGAGGAATAAAAAAGGCGCATATCAGCGCCTTTTTTATTCCTCATTCCAGCTACCTACCTTACTTACCCTTTGCTTCGTACTTGAAAGACAAACTTACTCGGGCCCGATAGCGAGTCACTTTGTCTTTCTGGATCACCATATCGAGCTTCATAATCTCAGCAACTCTTAGATCACGCAGCGTCTTTGAAGCAGTCTTGACCGCATTCTTAGCCGCATCTTCCCAAGATACCTTGCTGGTCCCAACTATCTCTGTTATCCGATAAATACTTTCCTCTGCCATGATCTCTCCTTGTTTTGGGTTAGTTGCTGCAGTACTGACAAATCAGCCCATTCACTTTCAGCTATCATTTTCAGTCTATGGCTAATCTCACTAAATTACAAACAAGCCAGCCTAAGCCGCTTAATGTGCTTCCTCTACCTTGACCAATACCTTGCGCTGCTGGCCATTCATCGTAATGCTGCGAGAATTGTTAACCTGTTCAGCTCGCCCTTGCCCCACACCACCGATCTCAATCCATTCGCCCATCCTGCCAGAAACAACCGTAGCCATCTGCTGAATATCAATACTGCTAGGGTTTTGTACGCTGGGCCTATCCCGCTGCGGGCTAATTTCTAGCATCACTTGTTTACCATAGGCACGGGGCAATACGCTAAAACCAGTGACAGCATCCCGCATCTGCGTATTCTCCACCACTCTCATGTCTCCTTGCGGCGAATAAATCAGGCCCCTCGCAGGCAGTGGTAACGACTGCCCGCTCCGGATGAAGGCACGATTCCCTTCCAGGACCTGTACCCGCTGAGTATTACGATCGCTCTCCAGTGAACGACTGCTGATCGTGCGCGCACTCTGTCTGCTAGATCGCTTCTGACCTCCTCCTGCCACACGGCCAGAGTCGTCTCCAGTGATGGTGATACGTCCACCCGCTCCACTAGCACCTTCTAAATTACCGCGTAGATGCTCTTCAGTGGCACGGTCTACATCCTGCTTCACGGTTACAATCAGGAGACGCGGCGCAGCATCAATTTCAGTCAGTAACCGTTTAATTTCCTCTAGATTGATCACCGTGGTTCGCACGATGAGCTGACCCTGCAGACCGCTGATCACCCCCTGCTTGTCAAGAAATGGCTGCAGTATCGGTATAATTTCTTCACTGCTTCGGTGCTGCAACGGAATCACTTCTGTAACTGTCTGCCCGCTTGCTGCGAAAGTCGAGAACAGTAGCAAGCCGCACAAGCTAGTCGTAGCAAAAATTTGTCTCATGCCCGCCGCTCCTCTCTGCAAGAAGTACTCCTGTCTCATCTTTAAGCTCATCGCTTCAAGCTCCGAATGATTAATGCTCGCTGCTCCAATAACTCTGCTTCTGCTTTCCTGTCAGTCTTGCGATAGAGCGTTGCCCTATTCTCCAGGCTTGTTGCCACATCGGGGTGGCTCGGTCCGAGGGCCTTTTCCCAGATTGCCAGCGAACGGGTGTACAGCGGCTCAGCCTGATCATATTTACCTTGCGCATCATATAACAGCGCAAGATTGTTTAAGCTCGTAGCAACTTCGGGATGATAGGGACTCAGAGTCTTCTCCCAGATCGCACGCGAGCGTTTATACAGCAACTCGGCCTGCTCGTATTTGCCTTGGGCACGGTAAAGCTCCGCCAGGTTATTGAGGCTCGTCGCTAGATCAGGATGGTCGGGATCGAGCGCATTCTCTCCGATTTCCAGTGCACGCTTGTAGAGCGGTTCGGCCTGCTCATATTTACCTTGGGCATAGTACAACGCTGCAAGATTGTTCAGACTGTGGGTTATATCAGGATGATTAGGACTTAAGACCTTCTCCCAAATTGCCAGTGCACGCTGATAAAGTGGCTCGGCCTGAGCATGGCGGCCTTGAGAATAGTACAGCGATGCTAAATTGTTGAGACCTCTCGCCACGTCAGGGTGATTCGATCCGAGAGTCTTCTCCCAAATCTCCAATGACCGCTGGTAAAGCGGCTCAGCCTGTGAGTACAACCCCTGAGAATCGTACACCATTGCCAGACTATTCATGCTCGTGGCAACTAAAGGATGGTCCGAGCTAAAGATCTTCTCCGTGACCGCCAGTGCACGCCTGAAGAATGCCCCCGCTTGCTCCTCCTGACCTTGTGCAAGATATGACTCTGCCAGATTATTTAGACTCGCCGCCACTAAGGGATGCTCTGGACCAAGCGCCCTCTCCCTGATTATCAGCGCACGTGCGTGCAGTGACCTTGCGAGCTCATTCTGACCCTGAGCTCGATACAGTTCGGCAAGGTTGTTAAGGCTCATGGCCACATCAAGATGATCCGGTCCGCCGGCCTTCTCAGCTACCTGCAAAGCTCTCCTTGCGGTGGCAACGGCCTGGTCATAATGACCCTGTCGGTATAAAGACATGACTTCGCCATTGAGCTTCTTCCATTCTTTCCCTTGAGCATGAGTGGACAAGCTTATCGGGAGAATAAGTAGAAAAGCTACCAGTCCAGATATCACCCTTCTCATGGCGAACTGATACTGAGAAAGAAGCGCGTGCCCCGTCGCGGATGAGTATGTATAGAGGCCTATCCGCCACACCTCAAGAATTCTTACCGCTATGATTAGTCGTTTATTATTTCCAATATTCATAAAGCTTCAACTCATGAGTAGTATGTGCGGCCAGAAGCTCCATAACTTTATGGGTAGTATCATACCGCGACCAAACTATTCCCCCTGAATTTGTCCCTCATTTTCAACAGCTGACACCAGGTTACCCAGATTCTTATTGATAACTATTATCATTCGTATATAATCAAATCGCAGGCGCACCCTTGATTTTGTTGTTAATTTGATCCGGAGTAAATGAAAATGCCGAGACCGCTCTTAGGCCGTTATCTTGTAGCAATACTTGGTTGCGCCGCGCTGCTTGGCGCTAATTACGTCCATGCTGAACAGGTGGTGGTCTATTCTGCGCGTATTGAACAACTCATCAAACCGATGTTTGATGTTTTTACCAAAGACACCGGCATTGCGGTGAAGTTCATCACCGATAATGAAGGTGCCTTACTTGCACGCCTCAAGGCGGAAGGAAAGAATACACCAGCCGACATGCTCATTACGGTTGATGCAGGTAATCTGTGGGAGGCTGCACGCGAGGGGCTTCTGAAACCAATAGAATCGAAGACGCTTGATGCCAATATCCCGACCCACCTACGCGACCCTCAAAAACAATGGTTCGGTCTTTCAGTACGCGCCCGTACCATGGTCTACAACACTCATAAAGTAAAACCCGGAGAGCTTTCCAGCTACGAGGATTTGGCCGAACCAAAGTGGAAAGGACGCCTATGTCTGCGCTCATCCAAGAAGGTGTATAACCAATCTCTGGTCGCGATGATGATTGCCGAGCACGGAGAAGCCAAGGCAGAGCAGATTGTGAAGGGGTGGGTCGCAAATCTCGCCACTGACCCATTGTCAGACGACACTCGTGCGATGGAGTTCGTCGCGGCTGGAAAATGTGACGTGACACTGGTCAATTCCTATTATTTTGGTCGCCTATTGGCAAAGAGCCCCTCCTCACCATTAGCAATTTTTTGGCCTAACCAATCCAGTAATGGTGTCCATGTTAATGTTTCTGGAGCAGGCATCACCAAACATGCCAAGAACGAATCAGCAGCAATTAAACTGCTGGAATTCTTGTCAATGGATAAGGCACAAAACCTTTATGCCGAGGTGAATATGGAGTATCCGGCCAACCCTAAGATCAAGCCTGATGAAGTGGTCTCGGCATGGGGCAGTTTCAAGCAGAACACGATAAATGTAGCTACCGCTGGTGAACTGCAGGCAGCGGCAGTCAAGTTGATGGATCGGGCCGGCTACCGCTAAGGCAGCGAAGGTGAAGGTTGAAACACTCAGTGTTGCAGTGCGGAATGGAAATAAGTCAACCGGCCTTTCCCGCTACCTCTCTTCTAATCATCGTCCAGCATCCGTCTGGCGTCTAATCCCTTTTCTGGTGGCCGCACTGGTGCTGATCCCGATCGGTACTATCCTTTCCTCGTTCTTTGCCCCCACCAGCGATATCTGGCAGCACTTGGTTGAGACCACCCTGCTAAGTCTTATAATCAATACTTTCTGGCTTGCACTGGGCGTGGTCAGTGGCACCACGCTGCTAGGCGTAAGTCTCGCCTGGCTCACCGCAGTCTGTGAATTTCCTGGACGGAAATTATTTTCCTGGGCACTGTTGCTCCCCCTTGCAGTCCCCGCCTACGTCACCGCGTTCGTGGTACTCGGACTATTTGATTTCACAGGCCCAGTGCAAAGTGCATTTCGCTCGTGGCTGGGTCCGGACGCTTGGTTCCCTGAAGTGCGTGGACGGATGGGCGTGATCACAGTCATGGTGCTGGCTTTCTACCCCTACGTTTACTTGCTTGCACGCAATGCTTTTCTTACACAAGGAAAACGCTCGTTGGAAGCTTCGCAATCACTTGGACTTAATCGCACACAAGGTTTCTTCAGAGTGGCACTACCAATGGCACGTCCATGGATCGCCGGCGGGGTGATGCTAGCTCTGATGGAGACACTGGCAGATTTTGGCACGGTGGCAGTATTCAATTACGATACATTCACCACCGCCATTTACAAAACATGGTTCGGCATGTTCTCGCTACCAGCTGCTTCACAACTGGCTTCGTTGCTGCTCGTAATCGTCTTTGCTTTGATCGTGATGGAGCAACAGATTCGCATCCGTATGCGCTATGCCGAAGTTAAGCAAAGCGCGCGCGTTGACCGGATTGCGCTGACCGGATGGCGCTCCGCGACAGCAACTGCTTTAGCCTCGGGCACACTATTTTTTGCCTTCTTGCTGCCGATCGGACAGTTGATCATTTGGGCGGCTAACAGTTTAGTGCAGGATCTCGACTCTCGCTATCTAGGCTTTCTCTGGCATTCGCTGCTGCTTTCCACACTTGCCGCGCTGCTGACCTGTACAGTAGCGCTGTTGCTGGTATACGCGACTCGTCGCCACCCAGATGCAGCCACGCGTAATGCAGTGCGCATCGCTACCCTCGGCTACGCTTTACCGGGCACGGTGCTAGCTGTGGGTATGTTTGTGCCATTGGCCGGCCTAGATAATTGGATTGGAGAAGTAACACTGCAATTATTCCAGATCGAAACGGGTCTCATGATCCAAGGCACCATCGCTATCATGCTACTGGCTTACCTGACACGATTTCTCGCAGTCAGTCACAGTCCGATCGATAGCGCAATGCAGCGCATCACCAGCAGTATCGATGAAGCGTCAATGAGTATGGGCATAAATGGATGGATGATGCTACGACGGGTACATCTACCAATCTTGAAGAGCGGCATATTTACTGCTGGCGCGTTGGTCTTTGTCGATGTAATGAAAGAGATGCCCATTACTCTGATGACCCGACCATTCGGTTGGGATACGCTGTCGGTACGAATCTTTGAAATGACTTCGGAAGGAGCGTGGGAACAGGCCGCATTACCGGCAGTGGCGCTAGTAATCTCAGGCTTGATACCGATCATACTGTTTATGCGGCAAACGGAAAAATAATTTATGCTGCTCGAACTAAAAAATATCCAGCAAGC
>CAJBQQ010000276.1 GCA_903957805.1 uncultured Pseudomonadota bacterium
ATACGTTGGACCTCGCGTAGAATCTGGTGTGGGTTCGAGTTAAATTCGAGTACATGTGGTAGCAGTACTAGATCTACGCTGTTTGTTGCAATCGGCAAAAAATCGGGCGCGGCCCGGAGTGCGACATTCTTTTCAATTCCGGCACTGAATTGAAAGGGCATACGATTAGTGCGCAGAAAATCATGTTGTGGGAATCCTATCTGAACCGCGTTATAGCCGAATATATCTGCGACCGCTTGATCGAAATAGGTTTGCTCCCGCTCGAGTAGATACTGACCGAGAGAGGTTTCAAACCATTGCTGCGTAGTCTGCATCGGCATATATAATGTCCGAATAGTGCCAAAAGATGATTGATAATTTAATCTCGAACTGACTAAATTATCCTGGTCACATTAAATTTAATCTAATCCAACTCAATCACAACATGCTAAATATAGTTCCGGTCCGCGCATTCACTGATAATTATATCTGGATCATTCACAACCACCGCCATGCTGCCGTAGTCGATCCGGGTGATGCCGTTCCGGTTCTGGATTTCTTGCGGCATGAGGATCTTGAGCTCGTTGCCATTCTCAATACTCACCATCATAACGATCATGTCGGCGGTAATGCAGCACTGCTAAAAGAATTTACGGTGCCTGTCTATGGTCCCGCGCAGGAGTCTATTCCTACCGTTACCCATCCTCTGAGTGAGGGGAGCAGTGTGTACCTCGCCGAACTTTCTCTTACCTTAAAGGTGCTCGACATTCCTGGCCATACCGCAGGGCACATCGCTTATTATGGCGCAAACTTACTCTTTTGTGGCGACACCCTTTTTGCCTGTGGCTGCGGGCGGCTATTCGAGGGTACGCCTCAGCAGATGCACACTTCACTGCAGAAACTAGCTGTACTCCCTGACGAGACCCAAGTCTATTGTGGTCACGAGTATACATTGGCCAATATTCACTTTGCCATGGCAGTCGAGCCAGGCAACCCAGCATTGTTCGAACTTGAATTCGAGATGAAAAGACTCCTCGCGCAGGGCATTCCCACCCTACCGTCTACGGTAATCAGGGAGAGAGCTACCAACCCATTTTTACGTTGTGATCAGTCTGAAGTCATTCAGAGTGCCGGAAACTATGTTGGTTCATCATTGACTGATCCGGTCAGTGTATTTGCTGCAATTCGTAATTGGAAAAATGACTTTGTAGGCACTCGAAGGGAGCAGTGATAGACACTACTAGCTCTCTGTCTTCTCCGTTCTTTAGTGTGCTGGAGACCAATCCCTCAAGGGGGTCTCTTAACTACTGTATGGTGCATCATAGTTATACAGTCATGATGCGATATCAGCAATCAGGCATCTACTGACTTCGCTAAGCGGTTTGATGCCTAGAGGCAGCAATCTCAGTCATAATTGAGATAACACTCTCAATCTGGTTTATCTCAATATTTTGATCGCATTAGAAAATTCTGGACATCTCTAATTTTATAATCACAACTTATTGATATCATGATCACTATTTCTAGAGCGAACCAAGTCAGATGAATAAAATAAAAGAAGATTCACCCGAACTGAAACTTGAGAAGCGCCAAAAGATCATTCAAATATCAGGTATTTGTTTATTTTTGATTGTTAATATTTTTTTTGTAGATTCGCTCTACTTTAGCATCGGCGACTTGAAATATGCACTCGCTGGAGGGATCGGTTCTTTTGGTGCTTGGAAGGTATATAAAATTATAGTTTGGCGTACCTCAAAATCAATCTAAGGTGAATGGAATATGGAGTCATCGATACTCTTAAACTCAATATTCTTGGTCGTTGCTGGTTATGTAAATTACTACTTCTTTAGAAAACTATTCCCGAATACTAATAAAGTGGTTGGAATAGCGATCGTGTGTGGGATCGTATTAATTTACTCGTATCTATCAATCGGTCGACAATAGAGCTCTACATGAATCCACTTTGTGGAACGGGTGGTGCGGAGGTTGGCAGAAGAATCCTACAGGGCGATCTGAAAACAAAAAGGACTCACAGAGAATGTCTGTAAGTCCTTGATTTGTTGGGTTGCGGGGGCAGGATTTGAACCTACGACCTTCGGGTTATGAGCCCGACGAGCTGCCAGACTGCTCCACCCCGCGTCAGGAGGCTGTAATTATAACAAGACGGGCTTCCTAGGGTCAAATTTCAATTAAGTCACGAGGGATTCTGCTCGCGTGACTTCAGGCGCGAGTAAACCGGAAATAATGCTGAGAGAGTAGTTGTTGAGTGCACGTAAAAGGTCGCTGTTTAGCAAATATGAATTTTAATATCCATATTTAAATCAATAGATTATTCTTAAATTGGTAAAATTTCAGCAATCACCTTTCCATGAGCTTAGGGGGCTCTGTCACAAGACTGTAACATTTCTATCGTAGTATCCAAATTGGCCAATATGTTCCTCTTTTTTCAAAAGGTATTTGTTCGTGACAGCAAAGTCTCCCGCTGAAAGTGGTCGGTCCAGAAGACTTGGGTACAGTTATCGTCGTAACTTGCGAGAGCGCTTCATTGAGGCAGTGCTATTTTTAATGGCATTCGCTTCAGTTGCAATCACGCTGGCTATTGTGGCGATGCTGGTGAAAGAGTCATATGCATTTTTCCAGCATGTCTCTATCTGGGATTTTCTGACTGATACTCAGTGGACACCGCTTTTTGATGATGCACACTACGGCATATTGCCGCTGGTCTCCGGTACTTTGGTGAGTTCCACGGTGGCATTGCTGGTAGCGATCCCGCTGGGCACCATAATCGCGATCTACCTATCCGAATTTGCGCCATTCACCGTGCGTGAGATCGCTAAGCCCTTTCTCGAGTTGCTCGGCGGTGTACCGACAATCGTATACGGTTACTTTGCGCTTCTTTTTGTCACTCCATTACTGCAAAAAATCTTTCCTGAGTTACCAGGATTCAGCTTGCTCTCAGCAGGACTGGTGATGGGTATTATGATCATCCCTTACGTAAGCTCTCTATCCGAGGATGCGATGAGGGCAGTACCCATGAGCATGCGAGAGGGATCTTATGCAATGGGTGCCACGCGTTTTCAGACAGCCATTAGAGTTGTAATGCCGGCCGCTTATTCTGGTATCGCTGCGGCATATATTCTTGGTATTTCCCGTGCAGTGGGTGAGACCATGGTGGTGGCAGTAGCAGCTGGAATGCAGCCTAATCTGACTTGGAACCCGATGGAACCAGCGGCAACTATCACCGCCTACATCGTTCAAGTAAGCCTGGGCGACCTGCCCCACGGCAGTATCGGCTATCAGACCATCTTCGCGGCCGGGCTTACACTACTGTTAATGACGCTTATATTTAACATTATCGGCCATGTTTTACGTAAACGTTATCGTGAAATTTACTAGTCCAGAGTCAGTGGCTGACTACACTTCATTCCCTTGTCTGTTAGCTTTTTGCCCAACAGATGAGTATGCTTTTTCAGATTGAAATCAATGAGTAAATCCGACAAGCTTACCGAGATCCGTGCCATCATCATACGGCACAAGCGTTGGGATCTGATGTTCATGGCTGTTGGTATGTTTGCATTGATGATTGCTGTGCTTACCTTCACGGTGTTATTTGCTCAGATGATTATCGATGGGATGCCACGCCTGTCCTGGGACTTCTTCACCTCCTTCCCTTCGCGGCGACCGGGTTCGGCAGGCATTCTATCTGCTTGGGTTGGTACCTCCCTAGTGATGCTGGTGACGATTGCGGCTGCAGTGCCGATGGGGATCGGTGCAGGCGTTTATCTTGAGGAGTACGCTCCGAAGAATCTTGTGACCGAGATCATCGAAGTCAATGTGACCAATCTTGCCGGGGTGCCGTCCATCATTTATGGACTATTGGCATTGGGCCTGTTTGTATATCAACTAGGATTTGGCCAGAGTAT
>CAJBQQ010000277.1 GCA_903957805.1 uncultured Pseudomonadota bacterium
CCACGATTTTGCAGCCAGTAACGGCTGCGCGGCGAGATGGAAGGTGGTGCGGAATTCCAGGCTACCAGGGCAGCATTCATCGCAGCGAAATTAAAAAGAAAGAATTATGACGTATAACCTGACTCGGCTGAATCTCTTTTCGGAATGAATCTGACCTTCATCAGCGTTTTCTCGACAATAATAACAATAACAATGGCACACCCAATAATGCAGTTAATACCCCTACCGGCAGTTGCTGCGGCGCCCATAAAGTTCGCGCTAGTGTATCTGCCAATGTGAGAAAACTACCCCCCAGTAACATGGCCAGAGGTAGCAACCAACGATGATCATTAATCCCTAGCAAGCGAATGACATGGGGAATAATCAGCCCAACAAAGCCGATGGCACCCGCCATCATCAATGATGCTACAGTCGCCAAGGCTGCACAAAAGTAAATGCCCACTTGCAATGGCAGCACTGCCACACCAAGGGCCTTCGCCTTCATCTGGCCAAGACTCAGGACATTGAGACTACCGGAAAAGAGCATGCTCGTGGCTGTCACGATGACCAGCGTCAGCCAAGCAGATAACAAACCCTCTGCTCCGACCGCACGTGATACATCACCCATCATCCAGAACAGCATACCCTTGACATCACTAGCTGGCGCTAGGGTCAAGATCAAGGTTGTCAATGCAGCGCAGCCGGCGGACAGCACTACCCCGGTCAACAGGAGCCGGTATACATTCCAATCCCCATTTCGAAAGCTCAAGCCAAACACGATGGCAATCGCAGTCAGTGCACCGGCCATTGACGTCAGGTTGACTAGAGCCAATCCCCACCCAAGCAGCATCGCTGTAAGCGCACCGACCGCTGCACCCCCAGACACCCCGAGAATATAAGGGTCTGCCAGCGGATTACGCAATAACACCTGCAACAATGCCCCTGCCAAGGCCAATAGACCGCCGCTGGCGAATGCGGCCAATACTCGAGGCAGTCTCAGCTGCCAGACAATCTGACTGATGGCATCATCACCCGGTGACAATAGCGCCGCAGCAACTTGAGAGGGCGGAATATTCACGCTACCGAACAGCAACCCTGCAAATAGGCTGCTAACCGCGAACAGTAAAAAGAGAAAGGAGCTTGGCAGGAGATACTTGGAAGAGATCATGAAGCTTCGCAATGGGTCAATCTTCCCGACTGCAAAGTAGCAGAGTCCCACATCTTCAAATATCTTGAGTACATTTCTGCATGGCCATGCGTTGAAGTGAATATATCTTGGTGATCGCTCATCCGGGATCTGCTAGCACCGGTAGTTTCCGATGCCTTTATTTCTCTTTGGTACCGATGCTACCGCAGACTAATGATCGGCCAGTTATTTTTCTCAGCATGGCTCTGCAGCGTCGAGTCGGGGTCAACCGCTACGGGGTGGGTAACCTTGATGAGCAGGGGCAGATCATTCAATGAGTCACTGTAGAACCAGCTCTCAAGGAACGATAGCCAGGTCAGGTTTCTATCATCCAACCAGCTTTCCAGTCGCGTGATCTTTCCTTCTCTAAAACAGGGTATACCTGCAACCTGGCCCGTGAATTCGCCGTTTTTCTGTTCGGGATCGGTGGCAATCAAGTGGCTCACGCCCAGCATCCGAGCGATTGGAGCAGTAACAAAACTATTGGTCGCTGTAATAATGACGCATAAATCTTCATTGAGCATATGCTGCTCAATCAATTTGCGCGCACCTGGCGCAACCAGCCGTTTAATCTTTTGCGTCATGAACTCGTTGTGCCAGGCATCGAGCTGACTGCGTGGATGACGCGATAACGGTTTCAGCTGGAAATCCAAAAACTCGTGAATATCGAGCGTGCCGTCTTTATATTGCTCATAGAACTCTAGATTACGCGCCTCATATACTTCGCGGTCCACCACGCGCTTCTCGATCAAGAATTGAGCCCATTCAAAATCACTATCACCCGCTAGGAGCGTGTTATCGAGATCAAACAATGCCAAGTTCATCGCCCCTCCAACAGTTCACGTAATAATGGCACGGTAATCTGCCGCTGATCTACAAGAGAGCGGCGGTCTAGTGCATTGATAGTCTCGATCAATGTCGGCATATCGCGCTGCCCATGTCGTAGCAAATAATCACTCACCTCCTGCGGCAGATCGAAGCCGAGGCTGAC
>CAJBQQ010000278.1 GCA_903957805.1 uncultured Pseudomonadota bacterium
ATCACAGAGTTCCCTCTTCAGTTCCAGAACTTTAGAGACTAGAACGCTCGTCGAGATTTCATCCGGCAGTCATTCTTAACTCAAGGGGCAAGTCCCAATATCCACTTCTGATAGACCCCTTGAGCGGTTCTGTTCAGTGTTGAGATCCTCTTGATGAGATCCGTCCTCATTGCTTGAGAGGACTGGACAGGAGGGCCGACTCCCCCCCCCTCCTCACCACTCCCCATCTCGGACCAGTTCATGACCATCCCCTGAGTCATCTCGATATGGCACTGCATCGCAAGATGCTTCCCCATCGAGAATGCCTGATTCTCACAGTAACGGCTCGAGAGGAGATGTACCGCACCTTGAGGTCGGGTAAAGAACTCCCCATGCCAGTGGAATACATCGATGACAGCTTGATCACCGAACCATTCACGGGCGGTGTTGTTATCCGATCGAGTGACCTCCCCCCAACCGAACTCCTTGTTGTCAGACCGTGCAACCGAACCACCGAATGCCTTTGACATCAACTGACCACCGAGGCAGTGTCCCAACACTGGGAGACCCGCCCGATCGGCATCCCTGATGAGATTGATGGCAGGATCAATCCATGGGAGGTCATCATTCACACTCATCGGACCCCCCATGAATACAAGGCCGCTGAATGGGTCGATGCGGGTCGGAATCTCATCACCCGAATCGATACGGATGAGTTGCCATGGAATACCCCTCTCATCGAGAAAGTCGGACAGGTAGCCCGGCCCCTCGATCGGGGAGCTCCTAAAGATTGCAACCGGCTTCATGAAAATTCCCTCACTCTATTGACGGCTATAAAGTAATTGTGGCGTTAAATCGCTCTGCCTAGATCCTGGGATATGAGGCCTCTCGTAACGCATCAGGATGTCATGATAGACCCTGACAGATTCTGCCAGTATCACGGCCTCCCCCCCACGTGCATAACCATGTTTCAGTCCTTCAAAGTACTGACTATGACTCAGAAGAGGGAGAGCCCTCCTCAGGTCGACCCATGAGTCTGGGCTGAGTCCCATCCTTTGGGAGAGGATACGTGCATCCTCCAGATGCCCATAACCCAGATTGTAAGCGGCCAGTGCGATCCAGGTTCGGTCAGGCTCTGCGATCCGGTCTGGTAGCTTTTCTTTTAAGAGGAGAAGATAACGTGCCCCAGCGAGGATACTCTGACGTGCATCAAGACGGTCCTTCACATTCATCCTGTCAGCAGTCGCCTCGGTTAACATCATGATCCCACGTACATTGGTGGGCGAAGTGGCCAACCGGTCCCAGTGTGACTCCTTGTATGCCAGTGCAGCAATCAACCTCCAGTCGATACCGGTCAATTCCTCTGACTGATGAAAGTGATCTCGAAGACCTGGCAAGACCGTTCTCATCTTCTTCAGAATACCGCCCACATCCATCTGGTCTAAACGGTGGACATGCCCATAATGCCGATCGATCAGTCTCTTCAGAGTCCCATCCTGATCGATCCGTTTAAAAAATTGATTCACCTTCTCAACCAAATGAGGGTCCGAACCGGGTGAGAATGACCATGCCTTACCGGTCTCGCTCCCTAATTTAAAGGCGGTCGCCAGATTAGGATAAAAGTTCTTTGCGAGATTGATCTGTGTTGAGTCAGAGACGGCGTAATC
>CAJBQQ010000279.1 GCA_903957805.1 uncultured Pseudomonadota bacterium
AAATTCTTGGAACTTGTTCGCGGCTCATCCGTCTTAAATAAGGACAATACTTGATTGTCTCCCGCTTTCCCTCCCTGGGCGGGACCTTAATGCTAATTAAGGCAGCTTACCCCCGGCTTTATTCCCCTTTAGCCGGGGGATTTTTTTGTCTGGACTGGCGATTGGACTCGGACTTACTACTGGATCCAAGGACTCATCCAACTGTTCCGATTTAAGCCACCCCCCAAGCACACTCGTCGCCTCCTCAATCCCCTCCCTAGCAAGGCTAGAGAAGAGCTGGGTCGTACACTGTGGATAACTCTCCTGCAAGAAGGTTTCAACCTCCTTGAGAACCTTTTTGGCCTGCTGTCTGGCAAGCTTATCCGACTTAGTCAGTATCACATGGACAGCCTTCCCGGTCGGCGCAAACCAGTCGAGCATTCTCCGATCAAGGGGTGTTAATGGATGCCTCACATCCATGATGAGTACCATTCCATGGAGCGGATCCCGAGTTTGCAGGTAGCTACTGAGAAGGTGCTCCCAATGCTCCCGAATCTCCCTAGGGACCTTGGCATAGCCATACCCCGGAAGGTCAACCAGAAACCGATTACCCCCCAACTGAAAGAAATTGATGTGCTGAGTACGACCCGGTGTCTTGCTGACAAATGCGAGACGGCCCCGGTTTGATAGTGTATTGATAACACTCGACTTACCGGCATTGGATCGTCCCGCAAAGGCGATCTCCACCCCCCCATCCAGTACCGGCAAGTCCTGCATATGATTGACGGTGGTGTAGAAGGTTGCGTGCTGAAAGAGGGACATGGGTTTCCGAATCAGGTTTTGGGGGGAACTACCAAATTAACTGGGCTAATGGGAATAGACAACACCACCGATACCGGATACCCCGGTGCTACAACACCGTCCCGGCAGCATCCTCGTCCATCACCATCAATCCCTCGAGTACGAGATTATCCACCATCCTGGCCGGAATATTAAGACGGTCCAATAATATTGAGGCCGCACCACCGCTTATGATGCATTCTGGGATATGTCCCAAGGTCTCTGTCAGCATGGCTGACATACGCTCTACCGCTCCTGCCAAGGCATGTGCACCCCCGCTCCAGATCGCATCTTTGGTGTTGTCCGGATAATCACGAAACTCTCCTCCCTCAATCCTCAGTGAGGAGGTTCCCCTCGTCAATGCATCCTGCATCAATTGAAGGCCAGGAACGATAATCCCCCCCAGAAATTCACCTGTGTCTGAGAGCGCATCCACCGTCATCGCGGTGCCTGCACTGACCACGATACAACCCTGGTGTTGAATCCTCCATGCAGCAATGAGTGAAGCCCATCGGTCAGTCCCCAGTTGAGTCGGGTCTGCATAGTAGTTACGCACCCCACACTGATAGGCACTCGCGACCGCCCATTGGGGTTGTGTCCCCCAATGAGCAAAGAGGTCAGACAGGTCTGACCTTGCCCCATCCCCCGCCACATTGGAGATGATGATCCTCATGGGCTCTGGCAGGGCTTGCCATGCTCTCTCCAATTGCTCGGTCTCGCCTTGTTGGACGACCCCATGATGGCTCCAAGAATGACCGTCATGGAGACCCCACTTGATACGGGTATTACCAGAGTCAACCGCCAATAAATAACTCATTATCAGGCCACCTTGCGTAGACTAATCTCGCCGCCGTTGTAACTGCGGTCACCCCCCGGGGTATTCAGTATCAATGATCCGTCCTGACCCACTCCGCGCACCAACCCCTCTTGGAATGATCCATCCGGCATCTGTAACTGAACGGATT
The DNA here is from genome assembly GCA_903957805.1 of uncultured Pseudomonadota bacterium. Classification (GTDB taxonomy): domain Bacteria; phylum Pseudomonadota; class Gammaproteobacteria; order Burkholderiales; family Nitrosomonadaceae; genus VFJL01. Next base: position 1,785 of record CAJBQQ010000279.1, read on the forward strand.
GATTCTCGAGTGCGTGATAACGGACCCACTCCTGCCTAAAGGGTGCAAATCCATGGCACTCAAAATCCCTTAACACCCTCGCAAGCTCGAGCAGCAGTGCCGCCATGAGTCGGTTCCGATCTAGCGTCTCTCCATTGATAGAGTATAGGTCAGTCGCTGATTGATCTATACGATCCTTGACAGTGTCTGACATTTTTAAGTTGATGCCGATACCGATCACGGCAACCGTGGGTCCCAGCATATCGCCCTGTAACTCGATCAGGGTACCCGCAAGCTTGCGACCATCGATCAGAACATCGTTAGGCCATTTAAGGGCTGCATCCTCGAAACCAGATGATCTGAGTACACGCGCGATCGCGACCCCCACCGCGAGACTCAGTCCGGATAAGAGATTGGCCCCCTGCTGGAATCGCCAGACCAGAGAGAATGTCAGCCCATCTCCCAATCCGGAATGCCATTCCCGCCCACGTCGACCCCGACCCCCGGTCTGTAGCTCCGTCGCTAGGACAGAGATAGAACGATCTCCAGCGATCCTTTTAATTGAAGACCTTTGCAACAACAGGCTATTAGTAGACTCCACCGTGTCCAGGATCTCGAGACGGAATGCACTCGCCTCTTGACCCAGATGCGTCAGAATCAATTCTCGATTAAGCCACTGCAACCTCTCCGGTAGTCGGTAACCACGTCCATGAACCTTATTCACCACAAGACCTAGTTCTTCAACACCTTGTAGCGAGAGAGACACACTGGCACGGGACACACCCAGTTCATGGGCGATAGCAACACCCGAATGGAACTCACCATCATTCAATAATCGTAGAACAGGGAGTGTGAGAGACTTCATGTCAGATGATCAGAGGGTGTTGGAGTCGTTATTACAACCGTTCCAATATAGACCCTTATTCGTACTAAATCTGGATGGCCGATCATTATATAATGTGCCACGCCCTGTATGGCGAATTACCTCGTGAGTGACCCACTTGAAAGACAACCCTGCCGTCAAACCACCCACCGCTGCAGTTGCAACTACAACCCTGCCCGCGGCCAATTTCATCCGTAACCTGATCGATGAGGACAACCGTTCAGGTAAGTGGGGAGGACGGGTTGAGACTCGATTCCCACCTGAGCCGAATGGATACCTCCATATCGGTCATGCCAAGAGCATTTGCCTTAACTTCGGTCTTGCCCGTGATTACGGTGGCATCTGTCATCTCCGTTTCGATGACACCAATCCTGAAAAAGAAAATCAGGAGTATGTCGATACCATCATCGAATCGGTCAAGTGGCTCGGCTTCGATTGGGGTCATAACCTTCACTACGCATCCGACTATTTCGACAAATTGTACGAACTTGCCGAACAACTGATCAATCGGGGTCATGCCTATGTCGACAGCCTCACCGCTGAGGAGATCCGTTCGCTCAGAGGGACCCTGACCGAGGTGGGCAAGAATAGTCCTCACCGTGATCGCAGTATCGATGAGAATCTCGATCTCTTCCGACGCATGAAGGCAGGCGATTTCGCTGATGGTGAGCATGTACTCCGAGCCAAGATTGATATGTCCTCACCCAATATCAATCTACGTGACCCGGTCATCTACCGCATCCGTCGTGCCCACCACCATCGCACCGGTGACAGGTGGTGCATCTACCCGATGTATGACTATACCCACTGCATCTCTGACGCCCTTGAGAGGATCACACACTCCATCTGCACGCTGGAGTTCGAGGACCACCGACCCCTCTATGACTGGGTGCTTGATCAGTTGCAAGATCAAGTCCAATGTCATCCACAACAGGTTGAGTTTGCTCGTCTGAATCTGACCTATACCGTGACGAGTAAACGCAAACTCATGGAACTGGTCGAGGGTGGCCTGGTCGAGGGGTGGGATGACCCCCGCATGCCCACCCTAGTCGGGATGCGCCGCCGTGGGTACACCCCTCAATCGATTCGGCTCTTCACTGACCGTATCGGTGTGAGCAAGTCCGATTCGTGGATCGACATGGGCCTGCTCGAAGACTGTCTCAGGCAGGACTTAAATGAGAGTGCACCCAGACGTATCGCAGTCTTAAGGCCCCTCAAACTCATCATCGATAACTACCCAGAGGGACAGGAGGAGGAGTGCACCGCTCCCAACCATCCCCAAAATCCAGAATGGGGAAGCCGTCCGGTCGCCCTCTCAAAGGTCCTCTACATCGAGCAAGAGGACTTCATGGAAGTCCCTACCAAGGGCTACTTCCGTCTCTCACCCGGGATGGAGGTCCGGCTCCGTTATGCCTATATCGTGAAGTACGTTGGTATGGTAAAGAATGATAACGGTGAGATTGAGGAGATCCATTGCACCTATGACCCTGACACCAAGAGCGGGACACCGGGTGCCGAGTCTCGCAAGGTCAAGGGTAATATTCATTGGCTATCATCCCTCCATGCCTGCAAGTCGGAGGTCCGAATATTTGACCGACTCTTTGTAGAACCTCACCCCGATTCTGGCGGTAAGGATTATAAGAACTCCCTCAATCCTCACTCGAAGGAGATCCTATCGGCCTATCTTGAGCCCTCACTCAATGACGCATTACCTGAAGAGCTATTCCAGTTTGAAAGAAATGGCTACTTCATCGCTGACCGGGTTGAGTCAAAGCCCGGGAGACCGGTCTTCAACCGCGCGGTCACGTTACGGGACTCTTGGGGAAAGACCAGCTGAGCTTAGAGTCTCGATGAATAGGCTCGAGACTTCACAAATACTTCACTTCTGCATGACGATTTCCTCACCCAGATCATGATAATTTCTCGAACGGATGTCGAAGACTGAAGACTTGATCAGCGGAAAGATTCAATCCGCATAAATAAATCAACGTAACCGATTAAAGAGGAATCAAATGCTCATTAAACAAAAAATTATCGCCCTACTCGCTGCAACTGGGCTGGTGCTTTTGGCCCCCATATCGGTTCATGCTGAGTCCGCCTCTAACGATAACACCAGCGATTCGATAGACTTCCAGTCTTGGAATAATGTCACCGCGATCGGTAAGTTCGAGACTCTAGGGATAACCAATCCAAAGCTTGCGAACTTCAGGTGGTGGATGGAAGGTCAGGGACGTTTTGGTAATGATGGGACACGATTCTCACAGGCCATCGTTCGCCCCGGTCTCGGTTATCAAGTTAATAGGACGACCCAAGTCTGGTTAGGCTATGCATGGGCCCCAACCTCTGCCCCCTTTGCTGGCACTTCGTTTGATGAGCAGCGGATATGGCAACAATTATCATGGGCCGACCGTTTTAAGATTGGTCCCTTTAACCCCACATTCGCGCTTCGCACCCGTTTTGAAGAACGCTGGGTAGAACAGTGGAAAGACCCTAGCGGCGATACCGGTTATCGTTTCCGCCAACTGGCTAGGGTATTGATCCCTGTACCACAGGCCCCTAACTTTGGTTTGGTCTTGGCCAATGAAATATTTGTCCACATGAATAACGCATGGGGAGCATCAGGCCCTCACAGTGGTTTTGATCAGAACCGGGCATTTGCAGGTGGAGCCTATACGATTAATAAATTTGCACGTGCCGAGATTGGTTACATGAATCAGACCCTCAACAGATTTAATAACACTAATCTGATGGATCATATTCTGTCGACGAATCTGTTCCTAAACTTCTAACTGCATGAAAAAAATAGCCGGAGGAACATTCATCCCTCTGGCTATTCTTGCGAGCATAGCACTCATCTCACCCGTCCAGTCCGACGCCAGTCCGACTGGACTTTCTAATTTTAGACAGTGTCTAAAAGAGTCAGGGAAGTCCCTTGGCAATACCTCCGCCCAAGAGATTAGTCGGATCTGCCGTGAGCAATTTCCAAAAAAGCCACCCAAGGATCGGGACCTGTCACCCGATGTCCTGAATAAACTCGATGCAGATGGAGGACCTGCCTATGGCACCTTCAGCGGCAGCCTCTTCAATGGCAATGCCGATTACACCATCACCCAGGTCACCCTCCATCTCACCCCGATCCAGCCTGAGATACCCCTCATCACGAACGAGTATCTGATCGATATGAACGTGCCGCCGCTGACCAAGTCCGCACTCTCGGTGGCACTGAAATCCGACATTACCCGTGAATTTTCGTGGAGACTGATCAATGCTCGGGGATACAGAGCACGATAATACGTTCAAACAGAAAGATGGTTTCTGCTAGAGCAGGGGCTTGATCGTCGCCTCTAACTTGCTACGACTGAGAAGTCCTAGATGGGTGCTGATGATCTTTCCGCTACGATCGATGATGACTGTGAATGGAAGTGCTCCCTGCCTATTTCCTGCTGCCTCGGCTAATGACATGGCCTCCATCCCACCCGTCAGTACCGGGTAATTAATCCCGATATCTTTGCTGAAGGCAGCCGCCTTCTGAGGTTGGTCCACCGCGATCCCCACAAAAACTAGACCCTGATCACGGAATTGATTCTGGACCTCAATGAATTCCGGAATTTCTTTCCGACAGGGCTCACACCAACTCGCCCAGAAGTTCACTACTAGGACCTGTCCGCGCCACTGCGAGATCCGCTGGCTCGTCCCCTGCAGATCTGGCAGAACGGCTGCAAGTATCGCTTCAGATCCTTTACTTGAAACGCTTTCAGAAATGCTTGAGGGACTGCTGCTGGTGAGCTGCCCCCTCAGCAGGAGTCCCGCCGTCACTGCCAATAAAGCAATCCCCGCATAGATTAAGATCTGTTTGAACTGAGCCATCAAACGAGGAGTGCATTCAGTACGGTGAGGAAGCTCTCTGCATTCTGAAAACCGATCAGTCTGACCCCGGGGATGTCACGACCCTGGCGATCCAT
>CAJBQQ010000280.1 GCA_903957805.1 uncultured Pseudomonadota bacterium
TCTGGCAGAGCCTGCCACCGATGAAACGGACTCGCGATCTGGCCGAGGTAGAGCGTTTCTTTGGATGATCTTGCGGGTGAGATTAAACTGAATAGGGTAGAGGCATCATCTCCAGGGTAGGACCCTCCAGTGACTGCCAATGAATTAGACCTGCCTCGGCGCTACTATTCTGTATCACCGCTAAAAGATCGAACCCACCCTCGGGTGAGGGGGCCACATTCACGACCATCCCGCTCGATTGTTCTGCCATGTCTCTACTGAATAGCTCATCCCCGGCCGATACCGGAATCGATGATCGGATACTCGCCAAGTACATACGCCTCTTAATCTTTCCCAAGTACTGAGTACGAGCGACGATCTCCTGTCCGGGATAACAGCCCTTCTGAAAGCTCACCCCTCCGATCGATTGCAGGTTCACCATCTGTGGGATGAACTGCTCCTGAGTGGCAGTCATGATCACAGGAATACCCGCCTTAATATCCAACAAACTCCAGCAATTCATCCCGACCGGCTTGGCATCTTTGCTCAATCGTTCCCATAATGAAGATGCCTTTTCCGGCTGAGTGATGATCTCGAACCGATCCAATCCAAGTCGGATGACAGTCCCATGCTCAGTATGGATCACGCTTAAATCATGAGCCGGCACTGCACCGATGACCTCCGTCAATAGAGTCTCTGCACGATTCCCCGCCACACCGAGCCGTATCAGGCCAACGCTATGGTCGGTCAGTGCCACCTTGGCTCGCATTACGAACATGGAAAGTCTCTTTTGGATAGCGGCCTGCAACTCAGATGGCAGTTGCATCAGGTAGGAGTCACCATCATTCCATAATAAAAAGCTCGCCAATATCCGTCCCTTTGGATTGCAATAACTACCATAGTGAGCATGAGTGGTATCGATCTCCCCCACATCACAACTCAATTGCCCCTGCAGAAAGATTTGTGCATCCTCACCGGAGAATCGAATCAGACCAAGGTGTGATAGATCAGCCAGAACCGTGCCAGAGCCGGTACTTTTGAGTTCGTCAGCAGCATCGCCAAAATCAACAGGATATCCGTCATGAACCGCAGCACCTTGCTGCTGAAGATAGGCTTGCCAAGTAACATTCATAGGGGAAGTGCAGGTGAACGAGGGGGGAGGCTTGATTATACAATTAACCGAGCAGGTAATCCTACCGGAGTGGCCCTCTTTCGAGGTGTCGTACGACACCACTCGGCTGTCAGAAGGCTTTAGACTTGTTTGCTTCTTAAATGAGGAGTCCTACGAGGAAGCTCTTTTCAAGCGGGTTCAGAAATGAGATTCAGATGTTGATAGTTATTTACAGTGGCCTGGTACTTGAGCTTGACAGTAGGAATGACACCGAGCTCAATCTCTATATGCGTAAACGAACATCCCGCAACAGCAATATTTTTCTGAATTGCACCGGCCTTGGTTAAGCCGGTCAGTATGATTATCCCCAGTGTATTACCTTTAAGCGCCTTTAACTCTCGAGCGATGTCCGACTCACTTCGTGCACTATATTTAAAATGAGGAATCAGTTTAGGTGAAATTCCTAACTCAATCTCAAACTCAGTGAGCTCATACCCTGCCCCCTTAAGATGAGGCAATGAGTCTTTAAATGCTTCGACCATTTCCGAGACCTTACTTCCCCCAGCATCCTTTATTGAGACCACACTCTCAGTCGCTGACTCTGCGACATCTTTTGCTTTATTAACCAAATTTGAAAACATTTTTCTCTCTACAAATATAGGGTTAGATCGTAGACTTTTCATATTAAAAGATCACCAGAGAGAAGATCCTTCTGGAAAGATTTTGCCAGCTTTATACTAAAAAATATGCCAATGACACAATACTTCATGTGTAGGGTTTCACCTACAAATTGAGGGCTTTATTAAGAATGGTTTATATAAAGGAGGGAAGATTCCGGTGAGTCCCTCGATCGGAAGATCTCTCGAGGGTGTGCAACTACTATGATCCGCCGACAGCGACAATGAATCGAAAGATTTTAGGCTCAGGCTTTAGTCGATCCTGAGTGGCATCTGTTCTAACATGAAAGACAGGAGAAGTCTTCCAATCAGTACTCTGAGCTACTCGTATATCAACTCATCATTCTTCATCCTATAGGTTCCCCGCTCTGTATCTCGGATTACTTTAGCAACCTTAGGACCGATCTTTACTTCAACCCCTTCAAGAAATTTTTTCTTGGCGGTTATATGAGCCCCTCTGCTGATTACAATCTCTTTTTTGAGTTCCGCCTCATCAAGCTTAATATTCGCTATCTCAACATCCACCTCAGCACGTCCCGACTCTGCCAGCTTGATATCTTTTTCTGATACTCGGTCAGGCCGGTTAGCCGCCAGATCAAGCAATCTAACGAACTTGCTCAGTTTGACCTTGGCCGCATCCATGGCCTCTGATATTGCAGCCATTCGGGCAAACAGTAAATCAGAAGTTTTAGCGATCACAACCGTCCTCGATCGTGTCGGTGCACCAATGATGCCCGATTGAACCAGTACTCCTGCGGTTGTAAATCCGCCAATGATCTGGCCGGTATGAGTTTCATCTCCAACGATTACCTGCTCAGCCGCAACCAATTTACTCATCATCGTGAAGTCGCGTATAAGGATGTTCTTTCCGGCCGTAATCCGCGCATTCTGTGTGAAGTTCGCTGTGCATGTGCCATTACACTCAACCCTGGCATGATCAACATGTTCTTTATTGGTTTTATCGTCATGACCGATAATGCCGCCACCAACGACAACATCACCTCCTGCAATCAAAACGACACCCACGACCGATCCCTTGACATGGATATCGCCATCCGCCTTAACCGTCATCCCACTCAGAATTCCTCCGGTCACTATCACCGTGCCCAAGAAATCGATATTTCCAGAATGGAGGTCAACATTCCTGATGGTATAAACCGGCTCCACCCTCACTCCGTTTTCTAATAAAGTAGGACAGCCATCAATCTTCGACTTCAATAAATCTGGGTCCTCAGGATCGATCTCCACTCCTTCTAGCTTTACAGAGTATGGATCATCACGCCCCGGCATGGCGGGAATAGGTTGCCCACTGATCGTTATCCCAGGTTCACCCAGAGTAGCTGGAACACGCCTCATCACTGGATCCCCCGTATGAACAATAAGAATTTCACCTAGATCACGGAAATTGGCAATTCCATCCTCATCAACCTGCGGAACATGCTCCTTCGCCTCTGGAAGGAGGCTTTTAAATTCAGAGTCATGGCCGACTTCAGGCTGTCTCCCATGTGCAATCAGAGCATGATCGCCATTCTCATTGATTGCACGTTCAATGGCCTCCATATCGAGTTCTGCGCTGATTATTTTATTCCTTGCCTCTTCAACGACACTCTCAGGCGTGACTGCACTACCTCCGTGACCCGGTATACAGGTCAGAAAGGCATTCAGATGATCATCATCTATCTGAATAAAAAACTCGCCATCCACTGCATCTCCAATCGCAATTTCAAAGGACTCTCCAGCAATGTACTTGCTGGTAGCCTCCAGTATCGCAACCTCATTCAGATCACACTCTCCAAATCCTGCCCCATCAATGCTTCTCTTAAAGTCATCGACATTTATCATCTCAACGATACCCTCAGGAGCAAAACTGGCTATCAGGGTATGACTCTCGTCGTTGAGATAAATCGATAGGCCGTTTGGTGCTTTATAGTTCGGAGTATGAGCAGCCATCTGATTTTGCATATATTTCGCCTCTAATAATTGGACTGTCTTACCTGTCTAGCATAAAATATTACAAATGAATATTACCCAAAGTTGAGATTAAAGGATATAAAGATCCACTTACAGTAATAGTACGGATTCATTGTCACAGATTGTAAAGAATCACTGATATCACCCAATATAAGAACCGCATCAGATGACAAATAGGTTATTAGTTGAACCCTTAATGGATTGACTTCAGAGATCGAAAAGAAATATCAGGGGTGTTAATCCCGTGCGACAAACGGGGGAGATAATTCGGTCTTTGGTATGGGAATCAGAGGACTAAAGATCTAAACATGCCCATACGATGACTCGGTCTGCCGGATTTATGTAGATTTAGCGGGGGATTGGCAAGGGTAGATCGAAATGAAATACCGGGAATTAAGGGGACTATCTTTTGAGACTGCGTGACGACCAAAGAATCGGCTTAGTGAGCGCACTATTATTGATGGGTCTAACGCTCGGAACTGGCATTATGGTCTATGAAGTGATGAAGGCACAGGTCGAGACGTCTCTCGGAAGAGGACTCGAAATGACATTGAAAGAGGATGTACACCATCTGGTCACTGGGCTAGAGGATGCTAATGAGGACACTCACGCAGCAACCCGTCGCCCATTCCTAATAAAATCGCTTTATCAGATCAGTGTCAACCCAAGCAGTGTCATCGATTTGCAGGATCTTAAACTGAATGTCGAATCACTATTGGAAGCTGGCTTCACCGCTGCATCTGCTTACGATATTCATGGCAAGAAGTTAGCGAGTACGGGGCATTTCATACCGGATTTAGAGAGCTCGTTTTCATTAAAAAATGACAGCTCCGCAATAATCGTGTGGGACCCCATAAGTAAAACCCTATTCCTACGTATCACTGAGAGCGTGCTGAATTCTGATGGCCATCAAATTGGCAACATTAAGACTGAGAAAGCTCTGAAGGATTTGACCCGAGGCAGCATATCGCACAGATCGTTTGGCAGATCGGGTGAATTCATGCTGTGCCAACCTGTATTGAATAGTTCCATTGAGATGGACTGCTTGCTGAGTCGAGAAAATGGAGGTGAATTTAAACGACTGCCTCGTATTATGAACAATAAACCGCTCCCGATGAACTTCGCCTTAAATGGAAAGGCTGGCATTATCAGCACTAAGGATTATCGGCAAATTCCGGTCGTTGCAGCCTATCTGGGAATAACTGATTTAAACCTTGGAATGGTTCTGAAGATAGATGAGGAGGAATTGTACGAATCGGCAAACCTGCACCTCTATAAGACTATCGCATATGCCGCCATAGCAACCATTCTAGGCTGGCTCCTCCTGTACTGGCTGGTATTTCCGCTGGCACGTAGATTGGTTGAGTCAGAGACTCAACTACGTGATTTATTGGCTTATCAGGAGAAAGCTAAAGAGGATGAGCGCCGACGGATTGCACTAGACATACATGATCAGATGGGGAGCGATCTTTCAGGTATCAACTCCCACCTATCGGTCGCTATCAACAATTCCCAGAAGATGGGTCTGACCCCAGACCCGCATATAGTGAGTGCAGGTGAACTGGCAGTGAGTGCGATGAATTTCATGCGCAACACGATCAACGAACTACACCCTCCCATATTGAGAAATTTTGGGATATGGGAGGCCCTGAGATGGCATTGCGGTCAGATCGAAAAAAGAGAAAACCTTCAATGCGTGATTGTCATTGACGAACTGACTGAGTCAATCAAAATTGGACCTGATCTTGGCACTTCGATCTTTCGAATGGCTCAAGAGTCAATCACCAATGTGATCCGCCATGCCAATGCATCGAGGATAACCATCCATGCGAGGATCCAAGACGGCATCGTGGCCATCGAGATATCAGATGATGGTATCGGCATCCCCACCGACCTAGAGTCCAGTCAAAACTCGATGGGCATCACTGGGATGAGGGAGAGATGTCTTCTCCACAAAGGCAGTATAGAGATTAAAAATACCCCAAAACAAGGGACAACCGTAGCGATACGACTACCAATTGGAGATTCAATTGACAACTAAGAAGATCAAGGTGCTGCTGGTTGATGACCATTCGATTGTGCGCAATGGCATACGGATGATGATCGATACTGTAGACGATATCGAAGTGACTGGCGAGGCGGCAAGTGCAGTAGAGGCATTAAGCATAATGCAGCAGAAGAGCTTCGATATTGCACTACTCGATATTGAATTACCTGATAGCAGCGGTCTTGATCTTCTGAAGATACTGCGGAAAAAATACCCTAAACTTATTATTCTGATGCTGAGTATATATTCAGAAGAGATCTATGCAACGAGGGCGCTAAAGTACGGCGCATCTGGATATATGTCCAAAGACTGCTCGATCGAGACCTTGGTCACGGCGATTCGTAAGGCGGCGGCAGGGGGAAGGTATGTCAGCCCCGAACTCTCTGAAGCCTTTGCTACGTCGATCGGTAGCAAGAAGATATCATCTCATACAGACCTATCTGACCGAGAGCTTGAGGTATTAAAGCAGCTTGCTAAAGGGTCCTCTCTTGTAGACATTGCCGCTAAACTACATTTAAGTTCAAATACAGTCACGACCTATCGGGGCCGCGTCTTAGATAAGCTCGGCCTAAAGAGTAATGCCGCCCTCACCCGCTACGCAATTGAAAATAAGCTGATGTCTTAATTCAATTCCGATCTTGCTGATGCCCTTATTGGAAACTCCTTCATTAAGATGAAGGAGATTCGGATGAGCCAGCAAAATCGATCAGACTCTCAGACTTCATTCTAGGGGTCGCCCCTCCATATGGAGGCCACCAGCTCAGCTTCTAAGGACGTGGCTTGCAAGCTCATCAGCTCACTTTGGGCGACCCTATCCCTGCTAAACAGTGCAACCAGTTCTCTGTTAAGCCTGTCATTACAGGTTTGCGCTGGTTTGCGGGTTAGCTACTCCGCCTATAAAACGGAAATAAATTGCCTTTTTCAAAGCAATACCCTTTTGGCAGGACTTCAGCGCTTCTGAAAATTAGAGTTTTTCAACAGAATTTGCCAATAGCCGCCACCCAAATCATCATAACGAGATCCGTTTAATCATATTTGTGCTCTCAGAAGTACGCCAACTGAATTTGCCTGAACTATTATGAATATGCGGACCAAAAACATGCGCGCCTCTCCATTCTCAATAATAGTGACCCCGGGGTCAGTCTATTGACTGTTTATGCGGCTTTTCTAACTTATGCTGTACCGATCCAACCGCAAAGAGGAAGAATGCTATGAGTATGATTCAAGAGTTCAAGGAGTTCGCGGTAAAGGGAAATGTGATTGATATGGCTGTTGGCGTCATTATCGGAACTGCTTTCGGAAAGATTGTTTCGTCTTTCGTGGCAGATGTTGTCATGCCTCCAATTGGCGTACTTCTTGGGGGGGTCAACTTTTCTGATCTTGCCTTTACGGTCAAGGAAGCGATTGGAGAATCTCCGGCCGTAGTTGTTGCTTACGGAAGGTTCACCCAAACGGTGATAGATTTCACGATCATCGCGTTTGTCATATTCATGGTTGTACGTGTTATTAATTCGCTGAAGAAGGCAGAAGCAGCCCCTTCCGCACCAGCCGCACCGTCAGCGGAGCAAATGCTACTAACTGAGATTCGGGATCTCCTGAAAAAGTAATTTGGTTCGGTGGGCGAGCCGCATAACAATTCGCTGCGCGATGGCCCTGACGGGACGCGGCTGCTTTTGAGCGGCCTGCCTGTTAATTAAATAGCTGACTGTTGATGGATGCCACTTGCCGCCGAGCTTGCCGCTGATACCTTTCTTATTCAAATAGTCAGCGATGTTTTGCAGGGTTTCTCCACCAGCTCTCTGGTTTAATATCTCGGCCACCACCGCCGCTTCTTGCTCAACTATGACTAACCGGCCACCGAGCACCGACCCTCCTCTCTCGATGTACCATCCCATAACGCAAAGATACATTCGGTACCGCCATGACAGACTCGCCGATTAAAGAGTCACTGCTTGAGTATGGTATTGACTGCCTCCGGCAGGAGGTCTGGGTAGTCCTTGCTGAAGTGAAGACCCCGACTCTCATGACGGAGCATGGCGCTCTGAACAATAAGATCAGCTGTATCCACTAGATTACGCAACTCAAGCAGATCGCTGGTGACACGGAAATTGGCGTAGTACTCGCTGATCTCTTCGTGTAGCAGCTTAATACGGTGCTGAGCACGCTGAAGACGCTTATTGGTACGAACGATACCTACGTAGTCCCACATGAAACGCCTCAGTTCATCCCAGTTATGAGAGATAACAATCTCCTCATCTGCATCACTGACTCGGCTCTCATCCCATGGAGGTAGTTGCACGACAGGCATATCCGGTAATCGGAGAATATCTGCCGCTGCAGCCTGCCCAAAGACCAAGCACTCGAGCAGTGAATTACTGGCAAGACGGTTGGCGCCGTGTAGTCCGGTATGTGCTGTCTCACCGATGGCATAAAGATTATCCAGATCGGTCTTTCCGTCCAGGTCTGTGACAATACCCCCGCACGTATAATGAGCAGCAGGCACCACCGGGATCGGCTGCTTCGTTATATCGATCCCTAACTCTAGGCAGCGTGCATAGATATTTGGAAAGTGCTCTCGCAGAAATTCTTCAGACTTGTGAGAGATGTCCAGATACACGCAATCGAGCCCGCGCTTCTTCATTTCAAAATCGATCGCTCGGGCGACAATATCTCGCGGTGCAAGCTCCGCACGATCGTCGTGCGACGGCATGAACCGCGAACCATCCGGGAGTTTCAGTAGACCACCCTCCCCTCTAACCGCCTCGGAAATCAAGAACGATTTCGCGTGTGGGTGGTACAGACAGGTCGGATGGAACTGAACGAACTCCATATTGGAGATGCGGCAGCCAGCCCTCCAGCCCATGGCAATACCATCACCGGTCGCCGAATCTGGATTGGTCGTATAAAGATAAACCTTGCCCGCACCACCCGTCGCCAGAACGGTACTATGTGCTGAGATGGTATCGACCCGGCCTGCTGAACTATCGAGCACATAAGCACCATAACAACGGCTCTCATTCACGTCAGAGCGGCCCATCTTCGCATCGGTGATCAGATCGATCGCCATATGGCGCTCAAGAACTGTGATATTGGGGTGGGACCGAGCTTTCTCCCCGAGGGTGAGTTGTACCGCCTGACCGGTCGCATCTGCCGCGTGTATCACCCGTCTTACGCTATGACCGCCCTCCCGGGTTAGGTGGTAACCGGTTGAATTATTCTGATCACGAGTGAATGGCACCCCCTGATCGATCAACCACTCAATCGCTCGTGGACCATTCTCAGCCACATACCGGGTGACTGATTCATTGCATAAACCTGCACCGGCTGAGAGGGTGTCTCGGATATGTTTATCGGGTGAGTCTTCCTGAGAGAGTGCGGCCGCGATACCGCCCTGGGCCCATCCACTGGCACTTTCAAGGAGAGCCCTCTTAGTGACAAGACAGACTTTTTTAGTTTGCGCTAAATTAAGTGCGAGCGTCAGACCGGCAAGACCACTACCGACAATAAGTACGTCAAAATTTAATTGGGACATGCTGTTCAGGGGTTAATTACATAGACCATCAAAAGAAAATCATAACAGACTTGGTATTCCGATCCTGATTTTTTAGAATAACCACTTTAACCAGTGAACTAATCCTGGGTATCCGATGTCTGTTACTTCAGATTCTGCATGTTAAGCTACTTTCAGTTCTCGGATGGGCCCTTGAACGGCTATACTTGATCTGCCGCCGCAGAATGCGGTGGTATTTACAAGTACAAATCATAATGTTCAGGGAACAGGCAGTATGAGTGACCGGGAGATTGATCAGCAGTTGGTAGAGCGCGTACAGCGCGGGGATAAGCAAGCCTTCGATCTACTCGTGATCAAGTACCAACGTAAGTTGGCTCGCTTGCTGTCTCAGTTCATCCGAGATGCGGCCGAGGTAGAGGATGTCGCTCAGGAGACATTCATCAAGGCCTACCGTGCATTACCGTCATTCCGGGGTGATAGCGCGTTCTATACGTGGCTATACCGTATAGGAATCAATACTGCCAAGAATTTCCTGGTGACACAGGGTCGACGTGCCCCCACCATGACGAGCGCCGGGTTCGACAGTGAGGATGCAGAGAACTTTGAGGAGGGTAGTCAGTTACGAGAAATGAATACACCTGAAAGCGAACTGATGAGTAAACAAATCGCTGAGACGGTGAACCAAACTCTACAAGAGTTGCCAGAGGAATTACGCAAGGCAATCACCTTGAGAGAGATAGAGGGTATTAGTTATGAAGAGATTGCAACCATCATGAACTGCCCCATCGGCACAGTGCGATCACGAATATTTCGTGCCCGTGAAATAATCGCAGAGAAGTTACGACCCCTACTGGGGACCAGTCAAGATACGAGGTGGTAGCATGAAAAGCAAAATATCAGCGATGATGGATGGTGAACTAGAGTCTGAAGATGTCTCTAGCATCATCACTCAGATCAA
>CAJBQQ010000281.1 GCA_903957805.1 uncultured Pseudomonadota bacterium
CGCAAATCTGTCCTAACAATCACTGGTGGACTAGACTCTGTTCGTGATGCCCGTTCTAGCAAGTCTTCCGGATTTTCCCGTTTATAAAGCAGCACTATCACGCCGCAACCTGCATCGGCAATGACACTCATGGCCTCGTCGACACTCCAAGAGTGAGTGTCATCACTTATATCCAACAGATCAATCACGGAAAGTGGTTCATGTACCCGGACCAGCGTTTCTATCTCTGGATTGATTTGCCCCTTGACCAGAACTAAGTGGGTTGCATTAATCGTCTTATCGAGGTATGCGAATAGACGGAACTCTCCATGAGTCGTCTGAATAGTACGTTCTGACATGCGATTCACCAAGCTCTCGGTACGACTACGATGCTGAATTAGGTCAGCGATCGTTCCTATCTTGAGCTGATGCTTTTCGGCAAACTGAATTAAGTCTGGCAGACGCGCCATATTGCCATCTTCCTTCAGAATTTCACAGATCACAGTCGCGGGTGTGAGGCCTGCCAGCCCTGCCAGATCGCAGCCCGCCTCTGTATGTCCTGCCCTTGCCAAGACTCCACCATTTTGCGCCATCAGCGGAAAGATGTGTCCGGGCTGGATGATATCCTCTGGTTTAGCATCAATCCTTGTCGCCTCCCGCACGGTACGAGCCCGGTCCCCCGCTGAAATTCCGGTCGTCACCCCGCTTGCAGCCTCTATCGAGAGCGTAAAATTAGTTCCCATTGGGGATCGGTTGGTGGTCACCATCAGGGGTAGGTTAAGCTGACGACAATGACCTTCGGTCAATGTTAAGCAGATCAATCCTCGGCCATGTGTGGCCATGAAGTTGATTGCTTCGGCCGTAATAAACTCTGCCGCCATGACGAGATCACCCTCATTCTCTCGGTCCTCTTCATCGACCAGAATTACCATTCTGCCGGCCTTAATGTCCGCAACAATATCTAGGATGGGGCTGATTATCATGTCAACCCACATCCGTAGTTAGTCTGCTGCTCATTATTTGCTCTACATATCGGGCCAGCATATCAATCTCCAGATTCACCTTGGAACCGTCTTCAAATTCGCATAAGGTCGTCACCGACTGTGTATGGGGAATAAGGTTCACTCCAAACTCCCCGGCACTTACCCAGTTCACTGTTAGACTCACCCCGTTCATCGTAACTGAACCCTTTTTAGCTATATATTTTAATAATGACTCCGGCGCCCTAATCACTATCAGGCAGCTCTCCCCCGCCCGCTCAATCTTTGTCACAACTCCGATACCATCCACATGGCCGCTTACTAGATGCCCACCCAGCCTGTCCGACAGCCGTAGGGCCCTTTCTAGATTGACACTCGCCAGACGATCTAGTCCATAGGTACATCTCAACGTCTCGCGAGACAGATCTACTGTAAACCTTCCTTTCGTCAGCGTAGTCACGGTGACACATACACCATTCACCGCAATGCTGTCCCCAATCTTAACGTCCGATAAGTCCATCCTCCCCGACTCTACGGTCAGCCGTATGCCCCCTGCCGCGCCCCCCCCCAACTTGGCGTCGTTTAGGGGCATGACTTGTTTTATCTCCCCTACAGCTTCAACAATTCCTGTAAACATTAGATCCTAATTGTTTTCAAGATGCCGCCATCTCTAGCCGTATTTAACAATACGGCTGCTGCAAATTTCGATCACTACGGCACCAAATAGGAGCTGATTTTAGGTTTTATTCCTGATATAAACTACTAATCAAGACGAGCTAGACTGCGGGTTTCGCTTGCCGCCATTGTAGCGACTTCACGAAGTTAACATGCAAAGTTTTGAATCCCAGTTAGAATTCATAACGACTCATGCTTACCCTGGCGACACCATGTGCGGCAATTTGCCACATGGTTGTAATTTGAAATATCAGATATTGTATGGTTTAAATGCAGATATTAGGCTCTTCTACATGATAGATTTTGATGCTCGGTAATCTCGGACTATCCCCACTCGGCAAGAATCTGCAGCGACTATTTCTTCTAAGGAATATCGCTCTTGCGGCGCAGTGCCTGACCTTTGCATTGGCTCATTGGGTTCTTGAAATGCAGTTACCCTGGTCGGAAATGCTGTCTGTTGTGTTCTTTCTCTCCCTAGTTAATCTCGCGACATGGGTTCGTCTGCACCGTAATTGGCCAGTATCCAGTATAGAATTTTTTGCGCAATTATTGACTGATGTCCTCGCGCTTAGTGCCTTGTTGTATTTTAGTGGCGGCTCAACCAATCCATTTATCTCGCTCTACCTGTTACCACTGACGATTGCAGCCGCGATCTTGCCATGGGCCTATACCTGGATTATGGCGGCTATTACGATCGGTCTTTATACGTTACTTTTGTTTTATTATGTGCCGCTACCGCATGATCATAGCGAACACACCAATGAATTTAATCTGCATGTTTCGGGGATGTGGTTTGCATTTGTTTTAAGCACCGTTTTAATTGCCTGGTTCGTAGTGAAGATGGGGATATCGATCCGTGAGCGTGACAAGGACCTGGCTCTGGCACGTGAACAGGCCCTTCGCAACGAGCAAATCATTGCACTTGGAACCCTCGCAGCTGGTGCCGCCCATGAGCTCGGCACACCACTCGCTACGATGGCGATCGTTATTGGTGAATTACAAAAGGATCAACTTGAAAACGCTGAGTTCCAGCACGATATAAAAATACTTCGAAATCAGATCATCCA
The DNA here is from genome assembly GCA_903957805.1 of uncultured Pseudomonadota bacterium. Lineage (GTDB taxonomy): Bacteria > Pseudomonadota > Gammaproteobacteria > Burkholderiales > Nitrosomonadaceae > VFJL01. The sequence continues at coordinate 2,702 of CAJBQQ010000281.1, forward strand.
GTGCAAGCGAACCCTGACTCAATTGTTAGCAGATGTTGGTCAAACGCGGTCGGAAGATAGCAGCGGTCAGGCTGTAGATCTTTTTTTACAACAGGTTTTGGATAAATGGCAACTGATGCGGCCCATGGTTAAATTTACTTATCGTTGTAGTGGGGTGCAACCCGCTCCTCAAATTATTAGCGCCCAACTGCTCAGTCAGTCTATTTTAAATTTGTTAAATAATGCTGCAGACGCTTCTTTAGACCGTATTGAAATTGAGAGCAGTTGGAGTCATCATGAGCTACTTCTAGAAATCCTAGATTATGGCAAGGGTCTGAGCGAGGAGGCTGTACAACGCGCGGGCCAAGCCTTCTTCACCAGCAAACCGGGCCAAGGACTTGGTATTGGTCTATTTCTCGCCAATGCAAATATTGAACGGTTCGGCGGCAGCGTCCGGCTCACAAACCGTGAGGAGGGCGGCGCTAGCACTCAAGTTAGACTACCTCTGATTAAGACACCTTTATGACAAGCCTTCCTTTACTAGAGCCCTTTGATGATCGTCCAACGCTGCTGATTGTTGACGATGACCTGACCTTTTGTGAGGTTCTGTCACGGGCCATGAGCAGACGGGGTTTCGACGTGCAGTGTGCACATACAGTCGAACAGGCAACCTCACTTGCCGAAACATGCTCACCCGAGTATGCAACCATTGACCTACGGCTTGTTGGCACCTCTGGACTTGTCCTGGTTGAACGGTTGCGGGCTCTAGATTCTGGTACACGCATTGTCATGCTAACCGGGTATGCCAGCATTACCACCGCGGTAGAGGCGATCAAATTAGGTGCAACTCATTATCTTGCGAAGCCGGTCGATGCAGACGAAATTATGTCAGCATTTGAGCGCACCGCCGGGGATGCCGAAGTACCGATCAGCACACACCCTCTATCGGTTGGCCGCCTTGAGTGGGAGTACATCCAGCGAGTGCTTAATGAGAACAATGGCAATATCTCGACCACCGCTCGCATCCTCAACATGCATCGCCGCACACTTCAACGTAAACTCACCAAG
>CAJBQQ010000282.1 GCA_903957805.1 uncultured Pseudomonadota bacterium
AAACACCATCCAGTGGGTGCGGAAATCCTACCTCTATTCGCGAGGCTTTCATTCGCTGAGCAGGAGCGTGTTTTCAAGACCGGGGGCTCAAGAAGGATCGTTCTGACCACCAATGTGGCAGAGACCTCTCTCACAGTGCCAGGGATTCGGTACGTGGTCGATACCGGGGTAGCAAGGATTAATCGCTATAGTTACCGGAATAAGGTTGACCAGTTGCAGGTGGAGAAGATCTCTCAGGCCTCGGCCAATCAACGTGCAGGTCGCTGCGGACGGGTGATGAGTGGGGTCTGCATCCGTCTCTATGCGGAGGAGGATTACCTTGCGCGACCCGAGTTCTCCGTTCCAGAGATTCTGAGATCATCATTAGCATCAGTGATTCTGAAGATGAAGTCACTCAAGATCGGAGATCTAGAGAACTTCCCATTCATTGAGCCACCCGCACCGAAAATGATTGCGGATGGTTATCAATTGCTCAATGAGTTGGGTGCGGTCGATGAGAGTAACGATCTCACTAGCATCGGTTGGCAGTTGGCGAAGTTCCCGATCGACCCCAAGATCGCTCGCATGATCCTCGCTGCGAAGGAAGAGAATTGTCTGAGCGAGGTTCTGATCATCGCATCCGCATTAAGTCTACAAGATCCACGTGAACGACCATTCGAGCGGCAAGATGCAGCCGATCGTGCTCACCTACGGTTCCAAGATGAGCGGTCTGATTTCATGGGATATTTGAAATTATGGGACTTTTTTGAGGAATTGTTGCAACACAAGAAGTCTAACCGCAAGCTATTGGAGTCTTGTCAGGAGAACTTTCTCTCCCACCGTCGGATGCGAGACTGGAGAGAGGTCTACAGTCAGTTGCATGGACTGGTATCAGAGATGGGATTGCGGCCGAACCAAGTTCCTGCCGGTTATGACGAGATTCATCGAGCCCTATTAGCGGGTCTCATGGGTAATATTGGTTTTAAGAGTGAGGAGGGGGATCAGTATCTGGGCGCACGGGGGATCAAGTTCTCGATCTTCCCCGGGTCCGTTCTGAAGAAGGCCAAACCGAAATGGGTCGTGACGGCGGAGTTGACTGAGACCACCAAGCTTTTTGGACGGTGTGCAGCGAAGATTGACCCTCAGTGGCTAGAGAAAGTAGCTGGTAACTTGTGCAAGAGGCATTACTTCGATCCACACTGGGAAAAACAGCCCGCACAGGTCACTGCATTCGAACGTTTGACGCTCTACGGGTTGACCGTGGTTCCAAAGAGACGCGTCCACTATGGCACCATCAACCCCAAAGAGGCTCGAGAAATTTTTATACGGGCAGCGCTGGTTGCCGGGGAGTACGAGACTCAAGCACCATTCTATTCACATAACCGAGAACTCATCTCATCAATAGAGGAACTGGAGCATAAGGCCCGTCGTCAGGATGTTCTGGTCGATGAGCGTGAGATCTTCGCATTTTATGATGGACTGATTCCGGATGAGATCTCTAATGGGTCTGCATTCGAGAATTGGCGACGTCAGGCTGAGCAAGAGAATCCAAAGCTGCTCTATCTAGATCGGGAGAGGCTGATGAGACACGGAGCAGGAACCGTGACCGAGGATCAGTTCCCAGTGATCATGAGTGCGTCTGAGCACGACTTTGAGTTGACCTACCGTTTCGAGCCGGGCCATGTTCTGGATGGGGTGACCCTGACCGTGCCGTTACCCCTTCTGAATAGGTTAGATAGCAATCAATTCGGTCGTCTGGTCCCAGGACTTGTTCGTGAAAAAATAACCTGGTACCTGAAAGCCTTACCGAAGCAGATACGCCGACAATTGATCCCTCTACCTGACTCTGTGACTCAATTTCTAGAGAGTCATTCAAATAAACAAGACCGGGGTTTGGAGGATAGTCTTGCGGAGTATGTTCAGGGCAGGATCGGATCCTCGGTATCAGCCGCCATCTGGGAGCAGGAGTCCCCTCCCACACACCTTCAGATGAATTACAAGGTGGTTGATGATGCAGGGCAGGAGTTATCGATGAGCCGCGATCTCTTGCAACTTAAAAAGCAGTTGGGCCAGGCGGCTCAGATGACGTTCTCCCAATCGGGTGCCGATGCTGGTAGTGGCATAGAGCGTGAGCAGGTAAAGAGCTGGGACTTTGGTCATCTGCCAGAGAGCATATCCTTTAACCGTGCCGGCCGTGCATTGACCGGCTACCCAGCACTCGTGGATGAGGGGGAGAGTGTATCGATCAGGCTTTTCGATACTCATGATGCAGCTGCTGCTCACATGCGGGAGGGGGTCTGTCGGTTACTGCGGTTCGAACTCAGAGATCAGATGAAGCAGTTGGAAAAGAACCTTCCGGGGTTAAGCCAAGCAGCATTACATCTACGTAGCCTCATCAGCCCCGATTCGCTTAAGGAGGATATGCTAAAGGCCATCACCGACCGAGCATTTATCGGTGATGATGAGATGCCACGAAGTGAGCAGGATTTCATGGTTCAGAAGCAGCGCGCTCGAACGAGGCTACCTGCTGTGACCGAAGCAGTCTCACGGATCACTCAGAGAATCGCTCATGAATGGCAGCCATTGATGTCCCATCTCTCCTCTCCCAATGCCGCTACTGCCAGATTAAACAGAGAGATGAATCAACAGCTTGCAGGTCTCATCTATCCAGGATTCTTAAGCGACACACCCTGGGATCGCCTTCAACATCTACCACGATACCTGCAGGGAATGTCGATGCGTCTGAGTAAATATCCGGGTAACCCTGAGAGGGATGGTCGTCACGGGCCCGCGATCGTCGGTCTGTGGAACCAGCACCAGCAGAAGCTGGAGAAGCACCATAAGGAGGGGATTAGTGACCCAAATCTTGCTGAATTTCGCTGGCAGATCGAGGAGCTTCGGATATCTTTATTCGCCCAAGAATTGAAGACGCCTTACCCGGTATCGATCAAACGACTACAGAAGTCATGGGAGAAGGTATTGGGTTAGTGCGGTGTTAGTTTAGATCGCATCTAAACTAATGACGGTTGGCGGACTCACCCCTCGGGTCATTAGCGGTAGTCGTACGGCCGGTGACCTTATCAAAATGGATCAACTGCATATTACCCCACCTCTGTGGGGCAATATCCACTCGATGGCCCTTCATTCTAAGGCCTTCGATCCAGCCCTCTCTGAATGAATCAGGCTCAATCTCGACTCGATCGGGCAGATGTTGATGATGAAATCGCGGGCTCGCGGCAATGACTCCTGGATTTATTTGACGATGATCGACATAGTTCACAATTGCCAGAAGGACCATGCTGATGATGCGCGAACCACCCGGCGTGCCAAGGATGAGTATCCCTCGTTCATCCTCGACAAAGGTTGGAGACATGCTCGAGAGTGGCCTCTTTCCGGGCATGATGGAATTGGCCAGCCCACCTTGTAGGCCGTAGACATTGGGTACGTTGGGAGAGATGGAGAAGTCGTCCATCTCGTTATTCAAAAGAACCCCCGTACTGCCAGCAATAAAACCAGAGCCGAAGTTCGTATTGATACTCATGGTTGCAGCCACTCGGTTACCAGACCGGTCCATGATTGAGAAGTGGGTGGTCTCGCTCCCTCCTAGAGGGTTTGACGAGGCCTCGTCAGTCTGGAGGGCGGTTGTCGCTCGTTGTAAATCAATGGTGGAGGAACGTCTTTGGGCATAACCCTTATCCATCAGTCGCATTAAAGGAACGTCGACAAAGTCACTATCTCCCAGATGATCAGATCGATCCTGATAGGCCCTCCTCAATGCCTCTATAATGAGGTGAGTACGATCAACCTCGTTTAATGATGACAGCGAAAAATTCTCTAGGATATTAAGCGCTTGAGACAGGGTCGCTCCGCCGGATGAGGGCAGTGGGGAGGTCGTAATCAGCACCCCTCGGTAGACCAACCGGGTGGGCTCTCGTTCAATAGCACGGTAATTTACTAAGTCTTCTATCTCCCAGATACCGCCCGCCTGTTTAACCGATTCCACCATCTGCTCGGCCACCCACCCCCGGTAGAAGCCGTCTACTCCAAGTGTTGCAATCTCTGTCAACGTCGAGGCCAGCTCTGGCTGGAGCAGGGTAGATCCCGCTGATGGGGGCATGCCATCAGGTAGGAAGATCCCGGCAGCTCTCTGATCGGCACGTAATTTCACCTGATACTTCGCTAACATACCGGCGAATCGCCGGTCTATCTTGAAACCATCACGGGCCAACGTGATGGCAGGTGCTAAGTTCTGTGCGAGGGTTAACTTGCCATAATTCTGAGAGAGATGAACCAGTGCTGCAGGGGTTCCTGGAATTGCAGCGGATAAGGCTCCATCCAGAGAGGCAGACCTCAGCAGATCACCATTCAGGTCCAAGTACATCCCTGATGAGGCCTGACCAGGTGCTGTTTCACGACCATCTAACAAGACCTCTCTGTTCTCGTCAGCCAGGTGCAGTAGCCACAGACCGCCCCCACCCAGACCAGATGAGTAGGGCTCAACCACCGCCAATACCGCGCTGACTGCGACCGCCGCATCAAACGCATTGCCCCCCTGATTGAGGATACTTTCACCGGCCGCAGTGGCGAGCGGGTGTGCTGAAGCAATCGCCGCCGATCGGACTAAATTAGAAGAACCCCAGGCCGGCGTAAGAAGACACAATGACAGAATAAAGAGAACTGTCCGGGCTGTATCTTTTTTAAAATTATCAATAGAATTCATATGGGTAGAGCTCTGTTTTAATATCTCTTGAGAGCGTACGGGCCATGCTCGACAAGTCTTGTATCGGTGATCAGTCAGCCTAAGCGCTTATCCCCGAACAACCTCCAGAAGTGGCATCAGAGGCGGGATGATATTGATATTCTATTTGTTTTAAGAATCCACCGCACCACAAAGGTT
>CAJBQQ010000283.1 GCA_903957805.1 uncultured Pseudomonadota bacterium
TCATCGGCTTGATTCGTTCTGCAAGTGCTAGGGTCTCATCCATAGTCTGTTGGAAGTCAACGATCGGCGCGTGGAAATAATTTTTCAGAACAAAGTTATGATAATCGAGCATCTCTCCCAGCTTGGCTGCAAAACGGTCACGGTGGAATAGATCCTGCAACCGTACAGCTCGTCTTGCTACCTTGTCCTCGTAGGCAGGGCCAATGCCACGTCCAGTGGTACCGATTTTGTCTGTGCCTTTCGCGGCTTCGCGTGCACTGTCGAGCGCAGTATGGCACGGCAGTATAAGAGGACAGGCTTCACTGATGCGCAGTCGCCCCTGAACGTCGATCCCGGCTTGTTCCAGCATACTGATCTCTTCAAGCAGAGCTTGCGGAGATACGACAACACCGTTGCCGATATAGCAGGCAACATCACTCCGCAGAATTCCGGAAGGAATTAGGTGCAGAACCGTTTTCTTATTGCCAATGACCAGTGTGTGGCCGGCATTGTGCCCACCCTGGAAGCGGACCACTCCCTGTGCATGGTCGGTCAGCCAGTCCACGATCTTACCCTTACCCTCGTCACCCCACTGGGTACCGATGACGACAACATTCTTAGTCATGTTTTTTGATCTTTATAAAAATACTTTTTTGCGAAACGGGATTAAATGAAAAATATTGACTGAGTTTAAATTGACATAATCTTAGGTGGGACATAGTCATAAGTTCTTTCGCAATTTGAATTTAGATCTTCTCTATCTTCCAGACCCCTTGGTCCATCACCAGCTGACGATCGCAGTCAAGGGCGTCTTGGTCGTTTTGATGCCCCGGCAAATTGATGACAACGATCTGACCTTCGCTGCGGAGCCGTTCGATCTCTTTATCAAGGGATTTATCGGACTTCTTATAAGATGCAAGAACACCCTTCGGATAGGGAGTGGGTTTAACCAGCCCAGATAACTCACGGAGATCCATGCTAAATCCGGTCGCTGGCCGTGATCGTCCAAAAGCTTTGCCTATTTCATCATATCGCCCCCCCAAGGCTACTGCATTAGGGCAACCTTTAGAGTAAGCGGCGAAGACCATGCCGGTGTGATACTGGTAGCCCCGCAGATCAGCTAGGTCAAAGGAAAGGGTGTCTACCAGAGGGCTCAGCTCTGATGAAACTGATTCTAATTCATTTAGGGCGGTCTGAATCTCTGGGAAGTCAGGTAGAAGCTTGCGAGCATCTTCAAGAATCTTCTTGTCACCATACAATTCAGGTAATAGCATTAGAGCACGGTGCACTTTCTTGTCAACGGCCTTGTCTAATTTGCTACAGAGATCCCTCAATCCGGAAACGTCTTTTGACTGGAGCGCACAGAATAGCTGGGTTTCCAGCTCGTTAGATATCCCCGCACTCTTAACTAAACCTCGAAATACGGCGACATGGCCGAGATCAAGATGAGTCTTTGTAATTCCTGCAATTGAAAGGGATTGCAGCATCAGCTGCTGGATCTCTAGGTCACTCTCCAGACCATCATGACCGTACAGTTCTGCGCCAATCTGAAGTGGTTCACGGGTGCGGGTCAGTCCAGATGGAACCGTATGAAGGACACTGCCTGCGTAGCAAAGGCGGGTGACGCCACTGCGGTTTAGCAGGTGAGCATCAATACGTGCCGCCTGGGGTGTCATGTCTGCACGGAGGGCCATCATCCTGCCGCTCAATTGATCCACCACCTTGAACATTCGTAAGTCTAGATCACCGCCGCTCCCTGAGAGCAGTGATTCGACATATTCAAGCATGGGTGGACCCACCAGCTGATAGCCATGTACCAACATCCTATCTAGTACACGCCGACGAGTCGCCTCAATGGCGAGTGCCTCGGCAGGCAGGATGTCCTCTATGTATTCGGGAAGAAGCCAGTTACGCATGTTTGAGATTGAGGAACGACTTCAGGAAGGTGTGCCGGTGGGAGTTATTTGATAAGGTAGAGCAACAGCACGCCCGTTAGCATCAAGGTTAAGCCGATGAAGCGGATCTGGTTATCACCAGCTTCGGTTAGTTTTTTGAAGGCCTCACGCCACTGACTGGGCAGGAGGAACGGTAGCATTCCTTCCATTACCAACATCAACGCAAGTGCCATTAACAAAGTGTCCCACATGCCGCGATAGCTCCGACATCCACGCAAATGATTCAGGTGAAACGTAAGGCTACTTTCCGCCTCGACCTGAATTTTTCAGGTACTTGAAAAATTCGGAGCTGGGTTCGAGAACCATCATATCAGTCTTATTCTTGAAGGTCTGTTTATAGGCCTCTAGA
>CAJBQQ010000284.1 GCA_903957805.1 uncultured Pseudomonadota bacterium
ATAATTAGCGAGTTCGCTGAAGAACTCGCTCGCTGCCGCCATCTGCTGATCAGTCGTTTGTAACTGGTTCATGTTATGACGAAACGCAGCTGAACCAACCAGACCCTTGGTATACCAAGAGATATGCTTACGAGCGATACGTACCCCTGAGTATTCACCATAAAAATCGTAGAGATCATGCAGATGATTAATCAGAACACGGTGGATCTCGCTCACGTCCGGCAGCGGCAGGTGCTGACCGGTAGCAAGATAATGACTGATCTCACGAAAGATCCAAGGTCGACCCTGTGCAGCACGGCCGATCATAACGGCATCCGCGCCAGTGTATTCGAGTACTTGCTTGACCTTCTCGGGGGTGGTGATATCGCCATTGGCGATGACGGGTATCCTCACCTCGGACTTCACCGCTGCGATGGTATCGTATTCAGCATTACCGGTATATGCACATGCACGGGTACGCCCATGAATGGCAATCGCACGGACACCTGCACTCTCAGCGATACGTGCCACACTGAGTGCATTCCTATGCTGCTTGTCCCAACCGGTTCGAATTTTCAGAGTGACAGGGACGTCCACAGCACTGACCACTGCATCGAGTATTCTCCCAACCAGCATCTCATTCTGCAATAAAGCAGAACCAGCCATCACGTTGCAAATTTTTTTGGCGGGGCAGCCCATATTAATATCAATTATTTGCGCACCCCTCTCGACATTGTATCGAGCGGCTTCGGCCATCATTAAAGGGTCTGCACCCGCAATCTGCACCGATATCGGATCAACTTCACCCGTATGATCAGCACGGCGGAGGGTCTTTTCAGAGCCCCATAACAGTGAATTGCTAGACACCATTTCCGATACCGCCATACCCGCACCCATGCTCTTACACAATTGTCGAAAAGGGCGATCAGTTACCCCCGCCATAGGCGCCACAATCAGATTGTTACTAAGAGTATAGGGCCCGATCTGCATGTTTTTAGTTCGTTGAATATAAGACAAATGGAATCAAATAGAGCATAAGCGCAGAGTATGTGATTTTAAACTACACAACGAAGACGTGGAAAAGAATCGGTGCAAAAGTGATCATACTTATTTTATCGAAGGCACTATTCTTAATATTCCTCATCATATTCATTTCTACTTTGGGGCTCCCTAGCCCCTTGCACCAAACATCATGCGACGCGCAACGAAACGCTTGACCGGTGGCAAACAATCAAGAGCGCTCAATCCTAGGTTACGCATGCCACTCAAGATGGGATCATCGTTGGAGAAAAGTTTTACCAAAGAATCGGTGAATACCCGTCCCGCTTTACTATCTATCCGGCGCCTGTGAGCATATCTCGCGAGCATTGCCGACGAACCGATCTCGGCCTCTGACATGATGATCTCATCAGCCATTTCCCAGGCATCCCGCAGGCCCAGATTGAAGCCCTGCCCTGCGACCGGGTGTAGCGTCTGTGCCGCATTACCCACCAATGCAATGCGCTGCGCCGTGACAGGGTCTGCATACTTAAGCGCGAGTGGGAAACCTGAACGTTTACTGGTATCGATGAGATTACCGAGACGGTCACCAAAATGCTCATGCAGCCGTGCAAGAAAACCTGCATCATCCAGACTGAGTATCTCCTTCGCCGCTGCCGGGGAGACGGTCCATACCAGCGCAAAATAATCACCCATTGGCAATAAAGCCACCGGACCATCTGAAGTGAAGCGCTCGTAAGCGACGCCGCTTTGAGGAATCCCGGTCTTGATACGAGCAACCACCGCCCATTGATGATACTCATGCACGTGCTGGGTCACTCCCTCGACTTGCCCGATGAGACGTCCACCATCAGCCAGTACCAGCAGCTTCGCGGTTATCCGCTTTGTTGTTCCACCATGTTGAAACTCAATCTGTCCCTGTCCTTCACTTGTCTCCAACCGTGTTACCTGTGCACCCTCTAAATAATCAACATCACAAGCCTGTATCAATCCATGCATCGCTCTAAATACATCATGATGATTCACCACATAACCCAGGGCCGGGACACCGACCCCATCAGCGGTTAATACGGCACGGCCGAAACCACCTCGGTTGGACACATGTATCTTCGTAATGGGGGTGATTTCAGGCAAAGTCTGCCACACACCGAGTCGATGAAGGATCAGGTGACTGCCATGAGACAGTGCCAATGGGCGCAAATCTTCCGCCTTTTCAGGCAGTTCACGCGACTCCAATAGAAGCACCGACATACCACTTTCGCGTAGCGCCAGTGACAAGGCCATTCCTACCGGCCCTCCCCCAATAATGATGAGATCATAATGGTCTCGAACCATCATGTCCGTGGCCTTCGAATCCAATTAATCTCTACCCATCTTGTTAGTCTTTATTTCTATAATCTCCGCATCCTCTATCACCTGATACTCGTCCTCTACCACTGCTGCTGCAGCGGGGCCTTCCAATTTTCGCCGTACCCACCATAGCCGCAACCAAAATCCAACAGCGGCAATAGCGAATAGCCCTAAAAAAACCGCAAAAAAGAACATTCCCAGTGCCGCCAGAATGACGATTCCAGGAACTAAGACTAAATAAAGTAACCAGCGATTGATGGGAGAAACACGCATGAAACGCTCTTCTGAGGCCCCCATATCTGGCCCCCGAGATATCTGTCTTATAATTATTTTACTGTTCTCGTCCACGATATTATTGCTGCATCAATTGCTCAATCTGAGCTACAGTCTTGGGCGCGGCAGTAGTCAAGACATCACATCCTGTATCTGTTACCGCTACATCATCCTCGATACGCACACCGATATTCCAGAAGTGTTCAGGCACGTTATCTGCCGGACGTAGATAGCAACCAGGCTCAACAGTAAGCGTCATCCCCGTTTGCAATGGACGCCAGTGACCATCAATCTTGTACTCACCCGCATCGTGTACATCCAAACCTAGCCAATGACCGGTCCGGTGCATATAAAACCGCTTGTAATCTTCAGACTGGATGACCCCATCCACGCTGCCATGGCAGAGCCCCAGATCAATAAAACCCTGGACCAGCACCTGCAGTGCCGCATCATGCGGCGCATTCCAGAGAGTGCCTGGCCGCACTACGGAGATCGCCGCCCCCTGCGCCGCCAGAACCAGCTGGTATATATCCTTCTGCACCGGGCTGAATTTTCCATTCACCGGGAATGTGCGCGTAATGTCAGCGGCATACCCATCCATCTCGCACCCTGCATCAATTAACAACAGGTCACCAGAGTTAAGCTCTGAATTATTTTCAATATAGTGCAATACACAGGCATTGGCACCGCCTGCAACGATCGGGGTATAGGCAGGCGCCTGCGCGCCATGGCGTCGAAACTCGTGCAGTAGTTCCGCCTCTACCTCATATTCATGTAATCCAGCCCGGGTTGTCAGCATTGCACGGCAGTGAGCGCCGGTAGAGATTTCTGCAGCACGGCGCATGACCTGCAGCTCCTCCTCACTCTTGATCAATCGCATCTCATCCAGCAACAGTCGAATATCATGAATGGCCGCCGGCGCGACCACACCACTACGCGCCTGTTCCCGCACCCGATCAATCCAGCCAATCAAGCGGGTATCCCAGTCCCTATCCTGCCCCAATGAACAATACACTGCAGGCTGATCTGCCAGTAACTTGGGCAGAATTTCGTCTAACTGGGAGATGGAATAAGCCTCGTCGAAACCAAAGGCCTCGCGTGCGGCATCCGGGCCATGTCGGAATCCATCCCAGATCTCGCGCTCCCTATCTTTATCACGACAGAAAAGGATTTGCTTAAAGTCAGCCTCGGTTGACCCTGCTACCACCAACAGCAGAGCCCCCGGTTCGCTAAAACCCGTTAAGTAGTAAAAATAACTGTCGAAGCGGTAGGGGTGATGCGAATCTCGACTCCTCACCCGTTCCGGTGAGGCTGGAATAATGGCCACCCCGTGTCGCATCTTTGATACCAGATGCCTGCGACGTTCGATAAAGGATTTAGTCGGAATCATGGAGAGAGATTTTCACAGGATTTATAGGATAAAGCAAAGGTAGCCTGGCATGTCACTGCAAACCTTGCATGATTTAAGGGGGCCCCAAAGTGGTGACATGATCATTGAGTAAGTGCAGTCGTTCTGGCGTACCAACATCCATCCACAAACCTGGGTAATGCTCACCGCTCACCTTACCCAGAGCCATGGCTCGATGAAGTAATGGCGCGAGCTTCGCGGCCGTACCTGGAACCACTCCCTTAAAAAGCTGTGGTTGGTATATGCCGATTCCACTGAAGGTGAACCTATGTTCTCCTGCCAGCGCCACCCTGTCAGAGTCGAGAGCGAAGTCTCCAACGATATGGTGTGATGGATTATCTACCAGTACCAAATGGGCAAGAATCTCTTCAGGATCTTCCCTCATTCGCCGCAGAATCGGCAGCAACCTGGCAAGATCAAACTCGCAATAAATATCGGCGTTGACTACTAGGAATGGGTTCCCATCTGGCCCATTCTCGAATCCGTCTCGTAACAGGGGCAATGCCTGGGCAATACCCCCCGCGGTCTCCAGTGCAGTGGGCTCATGCGAGTAATGGATACTAACCCCGTAACGTTCTCCATCTCCTAACTCGGCCTCGATCATCTGCCCTAGATAAGAATGATTAATGACAATTTCATGAAATCCTGCATTCGCAAGATTTCCCAGATGATATTCGATCAGCCTCTTACCACCTGCTCGAAGCAGGGGCTTAGGCAATGTATCGGTCAGCGGACGCATGCGCTCGCCGCGCCCGGCGGCCAGTATCATCGCCTTGAATGACACGTCTTTAGAAAGAATAGCCAATTGTCGCATCCGGCCTATCTTCTGCCAGCGTATCCAGTAGTAACAGCAACGGACCAAGCTCGCGATACCGCTCACAGGCCTTACGTAAGTAGTCCATTACCAGCGGCATATTCTTGAGGTATCCATCCTTGCCATCTCGGTGACACAGACGTGCGAAGATGCCCAAGACCTTGATGTGACGCTGAACACCCATCCACTCGAAATCACGGTAAAAGTCGGCGAAATCAGTGGAAACCGGCAGCCCCACTTTCTTAGCCTTCTCCCAATAACGGATTAGCCAGTCCAGAACACGCTCCTCATCCCAGCAGACATAGGCATCCTTAAACAGCGACACCAGATCGTAGGTCACAGGACCATAAACCGCATCCTGAAAATCTAGAATGCCTGGGTTAGGCAGGGTGTCCATCAGGTTGCGCGAGTGATAGTCTCGGTGCACGAATACACGAGGCTGCGATAGGTTATTTTTTATAATTTGGCTAAAGACAGAGGCCACGTCCGCTTTCTGCTCTGGGCTGAGGACCACCTTCAAATGCTTGTCGATATACCAGTCTGGAAACAGATTCAGTTCTCTCGACAATAGCGCCTCATCATAATCTGGCAATATACCCGGACCACTCGCCATTTGGATTTTGATGAGGGCATCCACCGCCTCTCCATAGAGATGATTGGCTCTTTCGGGAGATTCCGTCATTGCCTGTAAATAGGTGGCGTCACCAAAGTCAGTGAGCAGCAGAAACCCCTTCTCCAGGTCTTGTGCTAGCACCTCTGGAACATGCACCCCGGATCTAGCAAAGGTTTTAGCTATACTTAAAAAATTAGTGCAATCCTCATGCTGCTGCGGCGCATCCATGACGATCAGCGTGTCGTCACTGAAAGTCGCTCGGAAATAGCGACGAGAACTCGCGTCTGAAGAGGCCGCTGACAATGTGAAAGGCTTACCAGAAGACTGGGTTTTGACCCAACTTTCCAGAAGTTGTAGGCGTTGTAAATTTTCCATCATTAATCCACGATTGCCTAATTACCCGAAGTATGAGATTTTATCATGCAAGCAGCACACGTCACCCGACCGGTTGACGGACCATCAATGAAGGAGAGAGTCATGCTGAATCAAAAGGTATTGGATGAAATAAGCAGCAAGATCAATGATTTAATGGCACAAAGTCCCGTGAAAGATGTGGAGAAAAATCTTCGCGTATTGCTGGCCGGGGTCTTTGCTCGCCTAGATCTGGTGGGACGGGAGGAGTTCGATATACAGCAAGAAGTACTAAAACGCACACGCGAGCAGCTGACCGCATTAGAAGAGCGGTTGACGGCACTGGAGACTGCTGGAGAAAAAGGAAAGTAAATAATAAGCTGGTTGGAGATGCTTAGTAGTGAGCAGGTGCAAAGAATAGCCGACACTCCACCGGATGCACCGAACCGAGCCCATTAGCATATTAATCCAAGGGTGATCCCTTAATGTTGCTTACTGCTCTCCAGGGCCACACTACCCCCCTCCATATTGGAGGAACATACCACTCGTACGCTAGGGAGAGTGGGGGGTTGGGTACTCTCATCTACAGATCACTTTGAGTATATTCGTTGTAACCAGATAGACTCCTTCGAGCAAACGTACTCAATCAGAGTGATTCGCTAAAGGAAACCTGATCAGGAAGTCACGGTTGATAAGGGCCTCACTGACGAGCCCTCGCAGTGCAGCCTGTAACGGATATAACCGGTATCCATGCCATTAGATCTTCGATTAGTTATGTAATACTAGAGGCAAGGTCTGGATTAAGAATGCGCCATTCCTCACTTATTTCAAAAGCATTACCATATTGCACATTGATTTAATCTCACACGGCCGTCTTAGTTCGATGCAGTGGATATACCGCTAAAAAGGAAATCATGCTCTCAAAATATCTAGCCCATGTTGCAGGACTCGCGTGTATCTTGGTCTCATCATTTGCCGCGGCTATCGCTCCTGAACAGATTTTACTGCAGGTTTCACCCTCCATCGTGGTGGTCGATATTTCCGATATCTATGGCAAATCCATTGAGAAGCGCAGCGGCGTCGTAATCGATGTAGGTCAAGTAATCACTACTTGCCATGCGATCCAGAAGGATAGGAACGTGCAAGTCTGGCACGAGGGCAGTGCCTTCAAAGCTAAGTTGCAATACTCGGACACCATCCGCAACTTGTGCCAACTGAACGTCCCGAGGCTACGGGCCCCTCCAACAATCCTAGGAGCAACCCAAAAACTTAGGGTGGGGCAGCATGTTTATGCAGTTGGCACTTCGAAGGATCAAGATCTGAACTTGAGCGAGGGGCTCATTTCCGGCCTGCGTCCGTATGAGGGTGCACAATATATCAATACCTCTGCCATTACTTCCCCCAGCTCAAGAGGCGGCGGCCTGTTTGATGATAAGGGGAAGTTAGTGGGTATTTCGACCTCTGAGTCTATTGAAGGACAAAACTTTAATTTCGCACTCCCAGTTGAATGGATCCGTGAACTCCCCATAACAGCAAAAATGACACAATCTGGGTCTAAGAAAGAGAGTGGTCTAGATCGGCTGAGCCGTTCCATTGCACTTGAGAAGAAAAAAAATTGGCAGGGCCTTCTAAAGCTTTCACAACTGTGGACTAAGAATGAGCCCGATGACACGGTCTCTTGGTTCAGTCTGGGCCTCGCACAGGCCGGCCTGAAGCAATATGACCGGGCCATTCGAGCCTACCGTGAGTCGATACGCATCCGGCCAGAGTATGCCGATGCCTGGTACAACCTGGGCACCTCTTACTTCAATCTCAAACAACATCCTCAGGGGATGCACGCTTACCAGGAGGCCTTACGTATACAGCCAGAGGGTGCGGATGCTTGGCGCAGCCTCGGAATTGCCTATAGTGGGCTGAAACAGCACGATCAAGGTACCCATACCTCTCGAGAACCGGTACGTACTCAACTGGAGTCTGCTGATGCCTGGTACAACTTGGGCAACTCATACTATGATCTCCAGCAATTCGATCAGGCTGTTCAAGCTTATCGGGAGTCGCTACGGGTCCGACCTGAAGATGCTAATACTTGGTATAACCTAGGCGCTGCCTATGACGAACTCAAACAGCAGGATGAAGCGATTCGAGCTTATCAGGAGGCCCTACGCATCCAACCAAGATATGCCATGGCTTGGTATGACTTGGGAAAGATTTACTACTTTCAGAGTGAACGGGAGAAGGTACGAGAGATTTATCATACCTTACGGAAGATTGACCCAGCACTCGCGGTCAAGTATTTCAATGCTTTAATTCTGCCTTAACTAGTTCGTTCAAATAGAATAGGTACCCATCATTACATCTACATGAGCACCCTCTTACTCGAATATTAGCTCATCATCTTTCAATCTATAGGTCCCACCCGACCGATCCTTAGTAGTTGTTGCGCGCTTCGTGCCGACGCGCACTTCGACACCCTCAAGAAAATTGACCTCTGCCTTGATCATGGCCCCCCGACTGGCGGCAATCTCCTTCTTTAACTGCACTTCATCCAAATTAAGTTGCTGCTCTTCATCGTCAAGCGATGCAAGAGTTGAATTTGCAGATTCGAGTGCAGATGCTGACACCCGATCGGGTTTGTTCACTGCCAGATCGATCAGTTTACGTACCTTAAACCGTCTGACCTTTAGATCATCACGATTCTCAGATAGCTTGGCCATACGTGCATACAATGTATCAGAGGTGCGTGCAATCACAACCGTTCTCGAACGCGAGGGGGAGCCAATCGTTTTTGCTTTGATTAACAGGCCAGCGGTTGAGACGCCGCCGATGATATGACCCCTACGACTTCCATCACCAACGATAATCTGGACGGCAGCATTCAATTTGCACATCATCGTGTAATCACGGATGAAAATACCTTGCCCCGCATTAATAACCGCGTTCTGTGTGAAGTTCGCATTGACCGAGCCTCCGGCCTCGGTAATAGGATCGATCTTAAGCTCAGTTTCAGGTTTTTCTGGATGACCGATCAGACCACCCGTCACGACAATATCACCCTTTGCAATTAATATAGCGCCCTCAGTCGAACCCTTGATATGAATGTCACCATCCGCCTTGATCGTCATTCCACTCTGAACCTCTCCGGTCACAATAACCGTTCCGAGGAAATCAATATTACCGGAATGGAGGTCAACATTCTTGACGGTATAGACCGGCTCAACCTTCACCCCATTAGGTATCAAATAAGGACAACCATCAATCTTTGCGATCAATAAATCTGAATCATTACTATCAATTTCAGCCCCTTCAAGTCCTGCTGTAAACTCAAGACTCATCCCCTTCTTTGCAGGGATGGGCGCGCCAGATATCGTAAACCCAGGCTCTCCATCACCGGCTGGATAACGCCTCATCAATGAATCACCCGTATACACAACGAGAATTTCACCTAGATCACGGAAATTGGCAATGCCCTCTTCATCAACCTGCGGAACACGCTCCTTCATTTCTGGCAGAAGGCTCTCAAATCTAGAATCAAGACCGTCTTCAGCTGGCTTCCCACTTGCTATCAGAACACTATCACCCTCTTCAGCGATCGCACGTTTAATCGCTTCCATATCAAGATCTACGGTGATCTCTTTATTTTTCGCTTCTTCGAGGATACTCTCGAGTGTCACTGCAGTCCCACCGCGAGGATTAAAGCAGGTCAGATACGCGCTAAGCTGATCATCATCGATCTTGATGAAGAACTCGCCATCCGAAGCAGCACCTATGGCAAGTTCAAAGGGAGTTCGATCATTGTAATTACCTGTAGCCTCGAGCAAGGCATCTTCATCGAGATCACACTCTCCGAATCCCGCAATTTCAATCGCTTTCCTAAAGTTACTGAGCGTGGTCTCTTCCACATCACCTTCTGGAGAAAAACAAGCCATCACGGCACGCCCATCCTCGCCTAGGCGTATGGATAGATACTTCAAATGTGAATCTTCGGACATTAAGATCGCCTCACCTGACCACTCGAATTTCTATAGTACACCAAATTAATATTACAAATATTTATTAAAAAATACCCTAATTTAGATAAAAATATCATTTTAATTCAATTTGTTGCATGACAACCAATTAAAATCTGAAGAGAAATTCCAACAGCCTCTTCATCATTACGGATCGACTCTGAGTCTTGGTGTATATCAACAATCCAAGTGTGCGCATGTATTGTGCAGGATAGATGACTAATAATCCCTGCTGACAACGGGATGGCAGGGCCATGATAGAATTCCACCCCCAACGGACATAGAATCTGATCATGAATAAAGACCACTGCACCGCTTTATTAGAGGGCCTTCTCAGCCAACGAATCCTGTTGCTAGATGGGGCGATGGGGACGATGATCCAGAGCTACACACTTAATGAAACGGATTATCGCGGCGCTCGATTTGCTGATTTCCCACACGACCTCAAGGGAAATAACGATCTTTTGACGCTAACCCAACCGCATATTATCCATGAAATCCATAGCAGCTACCTTGAAGCAGGTTCGGACATTGTCGAGACCAATACCTTCAATTCCACGGCTGCCTCCATGGCCGATTACCATATGCAGGATCTGGTATATGAACTGAATTTTGCTGGGGCAAAGTTGGCGAAGGAAGCGGCCCTGGCAATGGAAGCAAAAACACCGAATAGACCTCGCTTCGTAGCCGGCGTATTAGGACCAACCACCAAGACCACATCAATCTCACCGGACGTGAATGACCCCGGTTTTCGTGGAATCACCTTCGACCAACTGGTTGCAGATTACACCATCGCCATCAGCGGACTCCTAGCAGGGGGCGCCGATATCCTGCTGGTGGAGACTATATTCGACTCTCTCAATGCTAAGGCGGCTCTGTTCGCAATAGATCAATATTTCGAGGCTCATGGCGTCCGTGTTCCGATCATGATCTCGGTCACCATTACCGATGCCTCCGGACGTACTCTCTCCGGACAAACCCCAGAAGCATTCTGGAATTCAGTCAGTCACGCTAGGCCATTAGCGGTGGGATTAAACTGCGCACTAGGTGCAGAGTTGATGCGTCCTTACATCGAAGAGCTCTCCAAGGTTGCCGATGTTTATACTAGCGCGCACCCCAATGCCGGCCTACCCAATCCACTGGCAGAGACCGGCTACGATGAATCGCCTGATTACACTGCCAGCCTGATCAAGGATTTCGCGGTCTCAGGATTCGTCAATATTGTGGGCGGCTGCTGCGGTACAACGCCCGCTCATATCAGAGCCATCTCCTCTGCAGTGAATGGTATTGCGCCACGCATTATTCCCAATATTCCAAAGAAATTGCGGCTATCTGGACTGGAACCACTGAATATTGATGATGACTCGCTATTCGTGAATGTGGGGGAGCGTACGAACGTCACCGGATCAAAAATTTTTTCTCGTTTGATACTCAGCAATAATTATGCGGAGGCCTTGAGTGTCGCCCGCAGCCAGGTAGAGAGTGGCGCTCAGATCATCGACATCAATATGGATGAGGCGATGCTCGATTCGCAGAAAGCGATGGTGACATTCCTCAATCTGATCGCTGCTGAACCGGATATCAGCCGCGTACCGGTTATGATTGATTCGAGCAAGTGGTCAGTAATTGAGGCCGGCCTGAAATGCGTACAAGGCAAGGCCGTGATTAATTCCATCAGCATGAAGGAGGGTGAGGAGGAATTCATTAAGCATGCTCGGTTAGCGCGCCGCTACGGGGCAGCTGTGATTGTGATGGCCTTCGACGAATCTGGCCAAGCTGATACCCAAGAACGTAAGGTTGATATCTGCACGCGCTGCTACCGCATCTTAGTAGACCAGATAGGTTTTCCTCCAGAAGATATCATTTTTGATCCGAACATTTTTGCGGTTGCCACCGGTATTGATGAGCACAACAATTATGGTGTCGATTTCATTGAGGCCACTCGCATCATCAAGAAGACTCTACCTCATGCCAAGGTGAGTGGTGGCGTGTCCAATGTCTCATTCTCTTTCCGCGGCAACGAGCCAATACGAGAAGCGATCCATACAGCCTTCCTGTATCACGCTGTCCGGGCAGGTATGACCATGGGTATCGTTAACGCGGGACAGCTAGGCGTTTACTCTGACATTCCACCGGATTTACTGGAACGAGTTGAGGATGTACTCCTCAACCGACGCGCTGATGCCACTGAGAGACTAGTGGAATTCGCCGAGAATTTTAAGGGTCAGAGCAAGGAGAGAGTCGAAGACCTCGCTTGGCGCAACGAGCCGGTTCAGCAGCGTTTGACACACGCCCTAGTCAAGGGCATCAATACCTATATCGTTGAAGATACCGAGTCAGCACGTCTGGAAATAACTGCTCAAGGCGGACGCCCAATCCAGGTGATTGAGGGGCCGCTGATGAATGGCATGAATGTGGTCGGTGATTTATTTGGTTCCGGAAAAATGTTTCTACCACAAGTAGTCAAATCAGCACGGGTAATGAAACAGGCAGTGGCACATTTATTACCTTACATCGAGGCAGAAAAAAAACGCTCCGGCGACTCTAGGCCAAAAGGAAAGATTGTCATCGCAACGGTTAAGGGAGATGTACATGACATTGGCAAGAATATCGTCACCGTGGTACTGCAATGCAATAACTATGAAGTGGTGAATATGGGCGTAATGGTCCCGTGTGCGCAGATCTTGGAGATGGCACGGAGGGAACAGGCTGACATTATTGGTCTATCTGGGCTGATCACTCCCTCCCTAGAGGAAATGACGCATGTGGCAAAGGAGATGCAACGTGAGGGCTTCACCATTCCCCTACTGATCGGTGGCGCCACCACCTCACGCGTCCATACCGCGGTAAAGGTCGCCCCGCACTACAGCGGCGTGACTGTATGGGTGCCGGATGCAAGCCGCGCCGTAGGAGTATGCAGCAATTTACTATCGGAGAATCTACGCTCGGACTATGTCCGGGAGATCCAGACTGAATATGAGAAAGTTCGTACCCAGCACAAGAACAAGAAAGGACAGTCTCCGATGCTGTCGATTGCAGAAGCACGTAGAAATGCACTGAAAATAGATTGGAAAAACTATACCCCGCCTGAGCCTAGTTTCTTAGGCATCAAGTCGCTCCGCAACTACCCACTAGAAAAGCTTGTTCCTTATATCGATTGGGGTCCTTTCTTCCAAGCTTGGGAATTGTCTGGACCCTATCCGGCAATCTTGCAGGATGAAGTGGTGGGTGAGGCCGCTCGCAATCTGCTGCGCGATGCTCAATCCATGCTAAAGAAAATTATTGAACAAAAATGGCTCTCTGCAAATGCTGTAATCGGATTATTCCCTGCTAATTCGGTAAACCATGACGACATCGAAATCTATACCGATAAGTCTCGTAATAAAGTCGCTATGACATTCCACAACCTGAGACAGCAGACTCTAAAACCTGGGGGCCGTCCTAACCTATGCCTGGCAGACTTCATTGCTCCAAAAGAGTCCGGCATTCTTGACGCCATCGGTGCCTTTGCTGTTGCCGCAGGATTTGGCATAGATGCACGGGTCAAGGCTTATGAAGAGGCGCATGATGACTACGGTGCCATTATGCTAAAAGCATTGGCTGACCGTCTGGCTGAAGCCTTCGCCGAACATATGCACTGGCGGGTACGACGTGAATTCTGGGGCTATGCTAAAGATGAAAACCTCGACACCGAACAACTTGTCGCCGAGGAATATCGAGGCAGGCGCCCCGCACCCGGGTATCCTGCTTGCCCAGACCACACCGAGAAGGGGCCCTTATTTGAAATGCTAAGGGTTCCTGAGAATGCCGGCATCACGATTACTGAGTCTTACGCGATGATGCCAACTGCAGCGGTATCAGGCTTCTATTTTTCTCATTCTGACGCAGACTACTTCGCCGTTGGGAAGATCGATAAGGATCAAGTGATGGACTACGCAAAGCGCAAGGGCTGGACACTGGAAGAAGCAGAAATGTGGCTGGCGCCGACGCTAGCATATGAGCGATAACCCACAGCACTACCTCGAGGCTAACTCTTTTCTCGAGTGATTCTTATGATCTCCCGGATGCGTCTGACTCCGCGCATTACCTGTGCGAGGTGAGACCGATTACTCACTTGCAAAATAAAATGCATGGCAGTGTAGGCGCCCTCACCTTCCACAGTGACATTATCGATATTGGAACCGGCCTTGGCAATTTCCGCCGCCACCTTCGCCAGTACGCCGCGTTGATTTGCCGCTACCATCTTGATACTGACCTCGAACAACTTGCTGATGTTCTTGTCCCACGTTACATCTAGCCAGTTATCCGGGTTACCGTGCATCTTGCCAAT
>CAJBQQ010000285.1 GCA_903957805.1 uncultured Pseudomonadota bacterium
ATCCGCCCACATTCACCTGTGCATTCTGGCTAAATAAAACGCCATTCGGATTGAGCAGAAACACATATCCATTGGAAGTCAGGTGGCCGAAGATCTCAGATGCCCCCCCTGAACCGATGACACGGTTCAGCGCGACCGAAGTGGATGAGGGTTGATGGAAGTTGACCTGGGCATTGGAACCAATATTGAAACTGTCCCAATTGATACTGACATTCTGGGTGGTCTGGTTAATGTCTAACCTTCCATCACCCTGAACGATTGCGGCTGACCCTGTCGAAACTGATCCGCCGTTAGGGAGTGTATTGATATCCAGCGCCTGGGCAGGGTATGCCCCGACCATGATCATGAGAATCGTTGCCAGTCGACTGAGGTATCTCCTCGGTCGGTAGGTATAGGTCAGCTTACATCCGCCTGAGAGGCGGACGGTAAATGGCTTAGGTAGTCTGTGAGCTGATGACTTGATCATGGGACTAGTCAATCCCAGACCGGTGGATCAGACATCAAGACTGCTCGGATCGGTGTGCAACTTATTGCCATGATTAGGATGTCGGCGTAGTGCTAACATCCAACCCCTTCTTGAAATAGTTGTGACCGGGTGTGGAGGGTGGGGTCCGTCAGATACCCACCACCTTGGTGTAGCGTTCGCACCACATCCATCTCTTCAGCTCGCCTGCAGAGCTAAAAACTTGAACCGCTCTTTAGGTCAACAATTCAAGAGAGAATGGAGCGATGAATTAATCTTGGATCGAACTTTATGTTCTGAATCCAAAAGAAATATCGATGGGCGAACTATTCCAGATCGGGATGACGTCAACTATCGGTGATAGTTGTTATTTATTGCAGGTGATTTGATGAATATGTGTCGGATAAAACTTACAGAGGTGCTCGTAAGCGAATCCAGTGTGGCATTCTGAGAAGGGGGGGATGTATCAGTTCAGTTCTAACGGGGCCCGTGATTTTGTGATGAGTCGGTTCAGAGACCCACAGGATTCATGTCAGTATCATGTGACGGGGGTAATGCAGGAAATTAACTTGAGGATTTTACGACCAGCGCTAGAAATTCTTGACGACCATTATCCAGACACGTGGACTCTGCTTAGCGCTGTCTGCATCGAGACCATTGACACCCCTCCCGGGGTTGGTGCCGATCCTTTGGGCAACCCCAAAACGGACTGCAAAGTTTCCGGGTATGCTCCAGTTCAGACCAACTCCATAGCCAGAGAGCCCGTAACGGTTCTGGATGGTTGTACTGCCACTCTGCCAACCTGACCATGTATTGTGATGAAGCCGGGCCTCACCATGATCGAAGAAGGGAGCGATCTGAAGGCTCTGTGTCAGTTGATACCGTAGCTCCAGATTGAGTAGCATGACCTCATCGCTAAAGGCTTCACCCTGGGGGTAAGCACGGACACCCATCGGTCCACCGAGAGAGATCTTCTCAGAGGTATCAAGATTCTTAGATGCGATCTGTCCAGAGAATGCGGTATAGAAGGACAGTCTATCGGCAATCTTTTGTAGACGGACAAGTGAGTAGGAGAACTTCTGGTAACTACCGTTGGTCGCTGCTGTGGTGCTGTCGGCAACACGATCCGCTGGCAGCCCATTCAGATTTACATTCCCATTATGGAGTGTGAGGTCAAAGCTATTCATCCCACCCCCCAATACAAAATCGCGCCCATCTCCTTGCAGACCGATCCTTCCTACATCGACCTTTTTATCACTGGTCGTGCCTTCGATGGTGGAGTTCAGAAAGTGCCTATGATCGTAGAATGCAATCCCGTAAAGGCTAAATTCCATCCCACGGATGATCGGGTAGAACGCATTCGCACTCGCGACCTGTGCACTACCATGTGCATTCAGTGGCGCGAAGTCACAACACAAATCGTAATTCATCGCGGAGTAAGCACCACCCATCTTCAATCCAGAGGTCCCAACCAGTGTCTGGTAAGAAACACGTCCATGACGAAGGCCGGATGAGTCAGTCACCCTCAGACTGATCTGATCACCACGACCGAGTGCGTCATTCAGGTTGATCCCTGCACCCACCCTCATCGCACCAGAGAATTTATTCCCGTAATTATCAAAATCAACGTTACCGGTGAGTCTTGGACCCTGGGTCACTTCGGTGGTTAGTAATGATGTCCCGACCTTAGAACCGGGTGACAGAACGGAGGTGACCTTGACACCGGGTAGGTCGTTCAGAAGAAGAAGCCCCCTCTCTAGCTTATCTTTATGGATCAGCCCACCGGTCGTCAGTGCAGACTTCAATGTATCCTCAACAATACTCTCGTGTAGCCGAACATCACCGATCGTCTTGACACTGATCCGGTCGACCTTCCCCTCCAGAACAATGATCTCAACAATCCCGTCCTTGATATCCTGTTCAGGGATATAAGCACGAGCCACAAAATAGCCATGTTCTCGGTAGTAACGGTTAATGACCTCTGCCGCACGCAAGAGATCAGACAGGGACAATTCCTGATCAACAAAATCCTTGAGGAGGGGAAGTAGATCTGACTCCGGGAATGCCGTGATACGACTGACATGGAAACCCTTGACCATGAAACGTGCCGTCTCTGGAGCCGACATGGAGGGCCTCAGTATCTCCTCGATCAGGGGTGATTCGGGTTGTCGTGGATGCTGAGAGGGACGACCAGACTCAATATCTCTTTGCAATTGACCGGCATCCGGTTGAATGGCCTGTGAGAATACGGTGGGAATATATGAACAGAAGAACAACAACCCAACTAGTGTCAGAACACGCAACCAGAGATCAGAGGCCGATTGATCCATGCCGTGATCTGGTGGACTCTTGATCAAGAATCCAGTCAATCAGTCACCCGGATTGATGCATATGGGGTCTGTGGAGCCGTCCTGGACTTGTAGATCATTGCATCCTTCTGGAGCATTAAATTCTATGTTTGGTCTCTGGACAGAAGCCCCAGTACCCGGAAATACTTTTAATAAGCCCACTCGGTTCAGTGTGGTTATATATTTGAAATTCTTTTAATTCGACCTATATTTACCGTATACA
>CAJBQQ010000286.1 GCA_903957805.1 uncultured Pseudomonadota bacterium
CTCACGAACCTGTCTGATGCAGTCCACAAAATGCTGAGCACCCCCATCTCTCAGATCATCACGATCGACACTCGTGATGACGACATACTTGAGACGCATGGCAGCGATCGATTGTGCCAGGTGGAGCGGTTCATCAGGATCGGGTGGACGCGGTTTCCCGTGGGCCACATCGCAGAAGGGGCATCGGCGGGTGCAGAGATCACCCAGGATCATGAATGTGGCTGTTCCCTTTCCGAAGCATTCCCCGATATTGGGACAGGAGGCCTCCTCGCACACGGTGTGGAGTTTCTGCTCTCGCAGGATACGCTTGACCTCGTAGAACTCCTTGCTGTTCGAGGATCGAACACGTATCCACGACGGTTTACGTAGCACCTCCGTTTGTGGAACGATTTTGATTGGGTTACGAGCAGTCTTGTCTGCACCCTTCTGGCGTGTCTCAGTGGTCATTCTTGCCTTCTATGATTCGTGTTTGTAATTTTTCTGCGAGGATGCGACTTAATACCTCAATTCCATCTGTAATTCCAAGGTCATGGGTCTGGGTCACCTTCAGTCCTGGATACCCGCAAGGGTTAATCATGCTGAATGGGGTCAGGTCCATGTTCACGTTCAGCGAGAGTCCGTGGTAGCAGCATCCATTCTTTATTTTCAGGCCCAGTGCAGCGATCTTAGCGCCGTTCACGTACACACCAGGGGCATCGGTGCGGCCTTCTGCGTTGATGTGATAGTCCTTCAGTAAGTCTATCACGGAGCCCTCCATCCTCCTGACCAGTTCACGTACACCGAGATTATAACGGCGCATATCCAGGAGCAGGTAGGCGATGATCTGGCCGGGACCGTGGTAGGTGATCTGACCCCCACGATCGATCCGGACTACATCGATTCCATTGTCATTCAGAAGGTGCTCAGGCCTTCCAGCCACCCCCTGTGTATACACCGGAGGGTGCTCTAACAGCCAGATCTCATCGGTTGAGTTCTGGGTACGGGATGAGGTAAATTCCTTCATCTCCTGCCACGTGGGAAGGTAGTCCATCATCCCTCGGTATCTGACTTCCAATTTCAAGGATTTATTTTCTGATGATGGCGGCTCAGCAAGCTGTCCCAAGAGACTCTCAGATCCTGACAGATTGTCTCCGTTCAAAGAACCATCACCACCGATGGATGGGCACATAGCTCGCGGTAGAGTGCATCGAGTTGAGTCCGAGAAACGGCATTGATGGTGCAGGTGAGACTCAGGTACTTACCCCCTCCACTGACCCTGATGGTCATACCGGCATCGTCGAAATCAGGGGCATGGCGTTTTACGATCACCAATACCGATTGAGATAGACTCTGTTGGACTGGGTCGTTCTGATTACTCAGAGAGATCTGATCCGCTAATACATCTGAACGACCCATAATCTTAATGGGGAATTCGCAGGGGTACTCAATCAGTGAGACTGTCTCGGTCATGTCGTGCTCAGACGGCATTGATGATTGCGTATTAATTGTTGTTTGTGTCGCCACGCATCACCGTATTCTTGTAAGTTTGGTAGAGTTGGTACAGTCGTTTGAACATGCTCCCAGGGGCGCCATCACCCACATTCTTACCATCAAGACGTGTGATGGGCATGATCTCCTTGGTTGATGAAGTCAGCAGTAGCTCCTGTGAGTTACGTATCTCATACTCAGAGACTTTCCTCACCTCGTAGGGGATGCCATTAGCAGCTGCTAACTCCAGTACGATATCGTAGGTAATTCCGGGCAGCATCAAGTGGTTCTTGGGAGGGGCTATCAGAGAGTTATTCCTCACCACGAAGATATTGCTGGCAGCACCCTCGGTCATGAATCCCTCACGAATCAAGATGGTCTCAACAGCACCCACATCGACCGCCATCTGTCTTAGCAATACATTCGGCAGTAGCGAGATCGCCTTGATATCGCAACGCAGCCAGCGGTTATCAATCGCGGTGATGGCATCGACACCGGTGGCAAGAAGTTCCTTCGGGGGAGTCATGAGTGGACTACTCATGATGAAGACCGTCGGTAATACCCCCTTGGGGAAGGCATGATCACGCTTGGCAACGCCGCGAGTGATATGCAGATAGATGTACTGGTCGTCACCCTCGTTGTCAGCAATGATCCGACTCAACAGGGAGCCCCACTCGGCATCGGTGTGTGGGTTTGTGATACGAATACCGTCGAGACTATCCTGCAACCGTTTCAGATGCTCTGCCAGACGGAATGGTCTTTGTGAATACACCGGGATTACTTCGTATACACCATCCCCGAAAATGAAACCCCGGTCCAGCACCGGAATACGTGCCTCCTCGATCGGCATGAACTCGCCATTCAGATAGATCATACTAAATCCTTGAAGATTGCTAGGTTGA
>CAJBQQ010000287.1 GCA_903957805.1 uncultured Pseudomonadota bacterium
GATACTCCATCGTGGCCTTCATTTTATCGTTTCGTCCTCTGGGCAGAGTGAAGTAAAGATCCTGACTGAATCCTGCCTTGAGAATGCTCTGTGAGCCCTTCCAGAGAGGCATGGTGGTCACCTCTTGCCCCTTTCGATACAGTCGTACGGTATCGTAGAACTGGAATCCGTGGTTCAACAGTCTCTGGCTCTCCATGGCTCGCATATTGTCTGAACTGGTTCCCATTACGACAGAGATGAGCCTCCTCTCGTTACGCTTTGCGGAAGTGATCAGGCAGTAGCCAGCGGCCTGTGTGTGACCAGTCTTGAGGCCGTCTACATTCGGATCAAGCCAGAGGAGGCGGTTCCGATTGGGCTGGGTAATCTTATTGTAGGTGTAGTCTCGAATTGAATAGACCGGGTATTGTTCAGGAAAGTCTCGGATCATGGCTGCTGCCAGTAAGCTCAGATCGTAGACAGTCGTAAAGTGATCCGGATGAGGCAGTCCCGTTGCGTTAGCGAAGTGGGTATTCTTCATGCCCATACGTTTTGCCTCGTTATTCATCATCTGTGAGAAAGCATCCTCCGATCCTGCGATGACCTCCGCCAGTGCGATCGATGCATCATTACCAGACTGAATAATCATCCCACGTATCAACTCATCGACAGTGACTGGTCGACTGGGCTCGATGAACATCCGTGAACCCGATGTCTGCCAGGCGCGTTCTGATACAGGTACATTTTGAGTGGGGGTGATACGTTTCTGCTTGATGGCTGAGAAAACGACATGAGCCGTCATCAGTTTGGTGAGAGAGGCAGGCTCAATACGGTCATGGATATTCAGGCTCGCAAGAGTCTGTCCGCTCTGGAAATCAGTCAGGATGTATGCCTTGGCAGCGATGGATAAACTGGGTGGGGTGGGAGAGTACTGTCCGATCTGCTGAGCAGATAAGGGGGATGCGTAATAGCACATCGCCAATAGGATTAAATGCTTCATGAGAGACCGCAAGGGAAGATCATCTGGAAATAGGTCCTCAGCTACTAACGTTAACGTTTGCCACGACACAGGCTGAAGCTATCATCCCATCCTGCACGATACTGTTGGTCGGTAGCATAACGCTGTTCATCCTTGCGTCCGTAGGAAGTCCTCTTGGCGGTCTCGCAGCCATCGGTATAACCCTCCTTGAAGGCTGGTGGGTAGCCAGTAAGGTTATAGTTGGGCCGTGTGCTCGGTGGCAATGGTCCGGAGGGGTAACCGGTCATTGCACAGCCCGCGACCATTAAAGTCATAAAGATCACGATGATCAGAAGAATGGAACTCTGGTCGATCTTAAAATTTATCCCGCCCAATTTGCAATTCCTATCAGCAACAATAGCATTATCCATAAGATCAGTGCTCGCCAGATGAGGCCGGTAGCACTTTGTAAAAAATCTGTGTCGGCCTCTTCTCCGATCCCTAATTCCGGCCGGTAGTGTTCGCTACCAGCTTCCTGCAGCGAATCTCCTAAACGAACACCCAGTGCACCTGCGCCACTCGCAAGGATAATCCCCTGTGAATGGTTCACCCATGATTCGGACTGTGCCCGCCAGCAATAAACCGCATCCTCAAAGTTACCCGCGATGGCAAAGCTCCCCGCGGTCAGTCGTGAAGGTA
>CAJBQQ010000288.1 GCA_903957805.1 uncultured Pseudomonadota bacterium
AGCCACCCATCGATCGAGTGCTTTTTGTACCCTCCGTGGAAACATCTCGAAACCGATCACCATGTCCGGACGGGAGGTATAAAGTGCAGCCAGCATCTGCAACTGCCAGCGGTGATGCTCTAGGTTATCGTGCATCTCACCAAGCAAAACTACCGACTGTTTTGCCGCACGCCCAATGACCTCGTTATTGGCTATCTTCTTGCCAGCAGGTACTACCCAACTCGCCACCGGAACACAGTCCGCGCCCTCCTTATTAGTGGACTTCGATTGAGCCGATGCAAGATTAAAGTCTGCCCCAACTACAAGCAGGACAGCACCAACAAATCCAACATATAGCGTACTTTTAGAAATAATCATCCCGGACACTCCGTACCGTAAGTCATGTCAGCACACCCATCTTCTCGCATTCCTAAACATCCTCATCCATGGCCCGTCTTCATGCCACTCTGTCGCACCTCCACCCTTGATGCTCGACCCCGTAGTGGGATACCACGAATGTTGAACAGCACGGAACACCCGTTCCGGGTGTGGCATGAATATACTGAAACGCCCATCTGGTGTAGTCATGCCGGCAATACCCTGAGGAGAACCATTAGGATTGAGTGGATAGATCTCGGTAGGCTTGCCGTAATTGTCGACAAAACGTAGCGCTATCAGAGATGCTGTAGCCAATAGCGCTTTCTCATCGACAAATTCCGCATAACCCTCTCCATGGGCAACAGCGATAGGCATACGGCTACCGACCATTCCATCGAAAAACATTGAGGGGCTCTGCTGAACCTCAGCCATAACAAAACGGGCTTCAAACTGCTCTGACTTGTTGCGCACAAAGTGAGGCCAGTACTCCGCACCGGGAATTATTTCTTGCAGATTGCTCATCATCTGGCATCCGTTACAGATCCCTAGGGCAAAGGTATCGGTCCGTTGGAAAAACATTTTGAATTCATCACGTGCGCGATGATTGAATAGAATAGACTTGGCCCAGCCTTCCCCTGCCCCCAGCACATCTCCGTAGGAGAATCCGCCGCATGCAGCTAAACCCTGATAATGTTGTAGAGAAACACGTCCAGCGATGATGTCACTCATGTGCACATCGGTCGCAGCGAATCCAGCCCGGTCAAAGGCTGCAGCCATCTCGACCTGGCCATTTACACCCTGCTCTCTCAGAATAGCAATTCTTGGCCTCGTTCCACTCTGAATATAAGGGGCAGCAATATCGTCGTCCACATCGAAACTCAACTGCACATTCAGACCAGGGTCGGTGATATCGAGTATGCGATCATATTCCTGCTGCGCGCACTCTGGATTGTCCCGCAGCTTCTGCATTTGATGAGAAGTCTCTGACCAAGCGCGCTGCAGATCTACGCGCCGCTCGGAAAATACTGGTTTATTGTTTCTTAAGAAACGTACTTGATCCTTATCGTTGAGACTTCCGATGACAAAACTCATGTCGCGCAAACCAGCCTCTGCCAGAATCTCCAGAACGGCATGGCGCTGCTCTGTTCTGATCTGGATCACCCCTCCAAGCTCCTCATTAAAAAGGACAGAAAGTGTTCTCCCCTGAGCCCTTCCGTCCATTATTTCAGGTCTCAGCTCATAACCATCCACATCATTAGCGAGCCCGTCGAAACACAACTGATCGAGATTGACTGTAATGCCGGAATGACTGGCAAAGGCCAT
>CAJBQQ010000289.1 GCA_903957805.1 uncultured Pseudomonadota bacterium
AGTTCACGCTTGGCATCGTCCAGCTCTCGCTGCTTTCTCAGGAGGTCTGCCTGGGTCTTCTGAGCCTCAGTGAGTTTTGCTTCCTGGCTTTTGAGTATCGATTGAAGTTCAGCGATTTCACGGGATCTCTGTTCAAGGTCATTTGCGAATGCTTGTTTAGACTTCCTGGACTCTTCTGCTGTGATCCTGGCGCGGTCAATCTTCAGTTGATCTTCAACCTGGCTCGCCACCTGCTCATCAAGTTTATTTTTAGTGATGGTGAGCTGTCGTTCCTTTTCAAGAATGCCTTGTTCGCGCTTGGCAATCTCATCATCCTTCTGCGCAAGTTGTTGTTGGAATTGCCTGCGTGTGGTCTCGATCAAGGGAGCTGCAAGGGACTCAGTCAGTCGAATCTCGGTCTTGCAGTTGGGGCAGGTGATAGCAGGTTCAGTCATGTTCATTCCGGGAGGGCGAAGGGGGTAGATAGAGGCAAGATATTCGGGCCATTATGAGCTCAATTCATACCAAGGATTATAGGTCAAACAGCTATTCAGAATTACCTTGAATGGGGTCGCCATCTCATAGGGTTCGAAGAATTCATATATACTGAGCGGCGAGAATAGGGTCAGATTTTTAAGTCACTTATAGGAGCTAAGAAATGAGTAACGTACACGTTTTGCCAGCACTTCCCTTTGCAGATAATGCGTTGGACCCAGTGATCTCAGCCAATACGCTGAGCTTCCACTATGGCAAGCACCACAAGACCTATGTTGATAATTTGAATAAGCTGGTGACCGGGACTGAGCTTGCAGATCTCTCGCTGGAGCAGGTGATCGCGGCATCGTCAGGACGGGCTGACAAGGTCGGGATCTTTAACAATGCGGCACAGATATGGAATCATACCTTCTACTGGAATAGCCTCACACCGAAAGGCGGTGGTGAGCCCCCTGCTGCATTAAAACAAAAGATCGAGGCCGATTTCGGCACTGTGGAGGCGTGCAAGCAGGAGTTGGTTGCTGCGGCCACGACTCAGTTTGGGAGTGGGTGGGCATGGCTCGTGCAGGATGGAGGTAAGCTCAAGGTGGTCAAGACTGCCAACGCGAATGTGCCTTCAACGGAAGGGATGAAACCACTCCTAGTCATCGATGTGTGGGAGCATGCCTACTACCTCGATTATCAGAACAGGCGAGTGGATTATGTTAATGCGACGATCGACAAGTTGATTAACTGGGGCTTCGCGGAAAAGAACCTTGGCTAGTCCTATTAGCCCTGGCGGCAGTGTCAGTCAGTCAGTGCTAGACCAGCTGGAGGTTATCAAGCGGGGTTGTCACGAGCTGCTGGTAGAGGAGGAGCTCGTACAAAGACTTGCTACGGGCGGCCCTCTGCGGATTAAAGCAGGTTTTGATCCCACAGCACCGGACTTGCATCTGGGGCATACCGTGCTGCTCAATAAGATGCGCCAACTGCAGGATCTGGGTCATCACGCACTATTCCTGATCGGTGACTTCACCGGCATGATTGGGGACCCCAGCGGAAAGAATATCACCCGCCCCCCACTGACTCGTGATCAGGTGATGGATAATGCCAAGTCCTATTCCGATCAGGTCTTCAAGATACTCAGGCCCGATCAGACTGAGGTGGTCTTCAATTCGACTTGGATGGATAAGGTTGATGCTGCCGGTCTGATCAAGTTAGCAGCGACACATACGGTAGCTCGTATGCTGGAGAGGGACGACTTCGGTAAGCGGTATCAGGCTAATCAACCCATCGCCATTCATGAGTTCTTGTATCCTCTGATACAGGGTTATGACTCGGTAGCACTCAAGTCGGATATCGAGCTCGGGGGTACAGACCAAAAGTTTAACTTGCTGATGGGGAGGGAGTTACAAAGGCACTACGGGCAGTCGCCGCAGTGCGTACTCACAATGCCTCTTCTAGAGGGGCTAGATGGCGTCAACAAGATGTCCAAGTCATCGGGTAACTATATTGGAATCGCGGAGACTCCGAGCGAGATATTTGGCAAGCTCATGTCCATATCTGATGATCTGATGTGGCGTTATATCGATCTGTTGTCACTCGAGCCGCTGGAGGTTACTCGA
>CAJBQQ010000290.1 GCA_903957805.1 uncultured Pseudomonadota bacterium
ATCACACCGCAAGCTGAGCAGGATTTAGAAGTGATTGGGGATTATATTGCACAAGACAATCCTGTACGCGCGAGCAGTTTCATTGTCGAGCTGCGGGAGCAGTGCCATAAAATCTGTCTCAACCCTGTCGGCTTCCGACGGCGCCTAGAGTTATCGGATGATCTACGCTCGTGCGCGTATGGCAACTATGTAATCTTCTTCGAGTCGACTGAAGATCAAATCACCATCATCCGCATCTTGCACGGAGCCCGCGATATTCCTCAAGAGCTTGACCCGTCGTAATGGGGTATGAGAGATTTGACGGATTGGCATAGCCAAGCTTGATGAAACGACCTGTCAGGCCCGGACTTGCCGGGCCATGACAGTGGCTACTGATCAGCCCCTACTTCGTTCTAGCGTAAGGGCTTGGAGTGCTGCTACCCCTGAACGAATTTCCCCGATTATCATTGTCAAAAGAACGTCCACGGCTAGTATCCCGATTCCCATTCGCACTATTGGCACTACGACCGCCAGCATCATTTGACCAGGTACGGCTCCGCTTATGGGCAACGTTAGGTGTTCCTCGAGGAGCACCACCGCCACCAGGACGAGGCTTGAAACGTGGCTCCAGACCAGGAACCACGTGTGATGCGATCTGCTGACCGGTGAAACGTTCGATCTTCTTCAGATTGACTCCATCCTTACCCGAAGCAAATGAAACCGCGATACCTGCAGCGCCGGCACGTCCGGTACGGCCGATACGGTGCACATAATCTTCAGCAAACTTAGGTAGATCAAAGTTAATAACGTGGGTAATCCCGGCTACATCGATACCCCTCGCCGCAACGTCGGTTGCAACCAGTACCCGTAACCCACCATGACGAAGCTTGGTCAGTGTGCGGGTGCGATCACGCTGGCTCATGTCTCCATGCAGAGCAGCGGCCTCATGACCTTGAGAGGAGAGATTATCAGCCAAGGTATCAGCATCACGCTTAGTTGCGGTGAAAACGATCGCCTGTTTTAAGGACATATCGCGAAGCAGATGATCTAGTAGACGGTTCTTGTGGGAGAGGTCATCCACATAATGGAGACGCTGTTCGATATTGTCGAGCCTCGCCTGTTGGGCAGCAATCTGGATCCTCTTAGGTGCCTTTAGTAGACGTGATGCCACCTTGTCGATTGCACCGTCCAGTGTGGCTGAGAATAGCAACGTCTGGCGGTTGGCCGGTGTGGCTGAGGCGATCCTCTCCACATCGTCGATGAATCCCATGTCGAGCATACGATCGGCCTCATCTAAGACCATCATTTCAAGACGCGAGAAGTCGATACGCCCTCGTTGGATATGATCGATCAGACGTCCTGGTGTTGCCACCAGAATATCAACAGGTTGAGATAATAGCTTGTTTTGTAATGGATAAGGCATTCCACCCAGGATGCTCACAACCTTAATACGGGGTAGGTGCTTGCCATACTTTGCAGCGGCCTCTGAGACCTGTAAGGCGAGCTCTCGAGTCGGTGTCAGGACCAGTACTCGAGGCCCTTTACTATGAACCTTAGGAGGTGTCGCGAGCTTATGTAGTGCTGGCAGCATAAATGCAGCAGTCTTGCCAGTCCCGGTCTGTGCCGAGGCCATGATATCGTGTCCCGCGAGTAATTCAGGGATGGCTTGTTCTTGGATTGGGGTCGGATTGGTGTAACCAGAGTCGACGATGGCTTTGAGGATGAGGGGATGCAGATTTAGATTTTCAAATGACACGTTATTTTCCTAAAGAGTAAAAAATAAACGCGCAAGC
>CAJBQQ010000291.1 GCA_903957805.1 uncultured Pseudomonadota bacterium
ATTAGATTAAATTTAATGTGACCAGGATAATTTAGTCAGTTCGAGATTAAATTATCAATCATCTTTGGGCACTATTCGGACATTATATATGCCGATGCAAACTACGCAGCAATGGTTTGAAACCTGTCTCGGTCAGTATCTACTCGAGCGGGAGCAAGCCTATTTCGATCAGGCAGTCTCAGATATATTTGGCTATAACGCTGTTCAGATAGGATTCCCACAACATGATTTTCTGCGTACTAATCGTATGCCCTTTCAATTCAGTGCCGGAATTGAAAAGCATGTCGCACTCCGGGCCGCACCCGATTTCTTGCCGATTGCAACGAACAGCGTAGATCTAGTACTGCTTCCACATGTACTCGAATTTAACTCGAACCCACACCAGATTCTACGCGAGGTCCAACGTATACTGATACCGGAAGGCCATGTCATTATCTCTGGCTTCAATCCTCGTAGTCTCTGGGGGATACGACGCTGGTTTGGATCGAGCAGGTACGATTTCCCCTGGCGAGGAAACTTTATCGCCCTCCCCCGTCTCAAGGATTGGCTGACATTGTTAGATTTTGAGATGACAGCAGGACGGTTATGCTGCTACGCACCGCCATTCAGTCAAGAGAAGTGGCTGCGTCGATTTAATTTTATGGAAGCCGCCGGTGATCGCTGGTGGCCCATTTCCGGTGGAGTGTATTTCTTGCAAGCGGTTAAGCGTGTCCATGGCATGCGTGTCATCAGGCCCGAATGGAAAGAGTCTGTCGCTGCTAGGAGAGGAATGGCGCCTGTGACTGGGAGATTCAAAGGCAACGATATCGGGGAAGAGCCACGGATAGCGGCTCGCACTACAATAAATGATCGGGGCGAGGATTGAAGGAACAGCAAGTTGGCGTAGTCCAAATATTTACTGATGGTGCCTGCAAGGGCAACCCCGGCATTGGGGGTTGGGGCGCCTTACTAAAATACGATGGCCGTACTCGAGAGCTATCGGGTGGTGAGTTACTAACAACTAACAACCGCATGGAGTTGCTTGCGGTGATACGTGCTCTGGAAGCGCTGACTAGAACATGTGAGGTGCATATACATACCGACTCTGAGTATGTACAAAAAGGCATCAGCGAGTGGATACATGCCTGGAAGAAACGTAATTGGCATACCTCTGCCAAGAAACCCGTAAAGAATGACGACCTCTGGAAACAACTCGATCACCTGGCTCAGCAGCACCAAGTCCAGTGGTTCTGGGTGCGCGGCCATTCTGGCCACGAGGGCAACGAGCATGCAGATATGCTGGCCAATCGTGGTGTGGAGTCAGTGATTAGAGAGGGCTGACCCCCATCTCGGATGGCTCAGAGAGAAGCCTTAACAACCATGGACTCTCTGTACTTACTACTTCTAGATAATCGTGTTGCGATCTATTTATATTGAGTCACCTTGTGTTTCCTACCGTTAAATAATTCCTCTACATAAACACTCCATGCGCCAAATTTTTCTTGATACAGAAACCACCGGGCTTGACCCAAAGCTGGGCCATCGCATTGTCGAAATTGCAGCAGTTGAAATTCTTGATCGCAGGCCGACCGGCCGACGCTTACACCACTACCTGAATCCAGAACGTGAGAGTGAATCAGGTGCATTGCAGGTACATGGCCTGACCCAAGAGTTTCTACAGGATAAACAAAAATTCAACGATATCACTAAAGAGCTACTGGAATTCATCGATGGTGCAGAACTCATCATGCACAACGCCCCTTTTGATATGGGCTTCCTTAACCATGAACTGGGCCTGGCTGAGCTACAGCCCTTGAATAGCTACTGCCAGATGATCACCGATACCCTAAAAATGGCCAAGGATCTTCACCCTGGGAAGAAAAATAATCTGGATGCGCTGTGTGAGCGTTATCAGGTTGATAACTCCCGTCGAACCTTGCATGGTGCGCTATTAGATGCGGAGTTACTCGCAGAAGTTTATCTTGCCATGACCCGTGGCCAGGAGAGTCTAATCATGGAGGCCGAGATCCCTCAGCCATCGCTCGATGCAGCTATGAGACCATCCAACTTAAAATTAACAGTATTGCGAGCCAGCACTGAGGAGCTCGAAGCCCATGGGCAGCAACTCGAGCAGATAGAAAATCAAAGCAAGGGAGCATGCCTGTGGAAACGCCTTGAATCTACTACTACAGTGGGATAAGAATCAGCGATCGTTCTGATGGTGGGCGGTACTGGGATCGAACCAGTGGCTTCCACCGTGTGAAGGTGGCACTCTACCGCTGAGTTAACCGCCCAAACAACGCGCAATTAGAGCATGGACCCGCACCCCCGGTCAACGCACCGGGAATCTGAAAAACTTC
>CAJBQQ010000292.1 GCA_903957805.1 uncultured Pseudomonadota bacterium
CCCCTTTAATGCATCGCCATCATTGAATCCACGCTGCTCTGCTAGATAGTAAGTTGCCTCATCAATCTCGTCCGGGCGGAAGTCCTGGTTTAACCAGTTGCGTGCCTGCTTGGCAGCGATAGAGCTCGGTCGGTCATCATCCCTCCTGGGTGACGTTACGGATCCAGAAATTTTCTTATTCATGATTGAAATGACTCCTCATTGATAAGTGAAACGGGCGACCTTCGTGTGATTCATCCTTCACCTGATTAAGGAAATCCATCCTTTCAGTAGGTACTTGAAACAAGGTTAATTTCTATAATCAGATAATAATATCTTAAAGTAGAGTAACTTTGAAACAAATCCAGAGAGATGTCAATCACCCCATGAAAATATTTAATTCGTACCCGTTTGATCGACCCTCATCCACTCCAGTAAATCGAAATAGGGGGAGTGCATTAACACCTTAAAACTCAATTCTTGATGACCCCAAGAGTCACTCAGTTAGAGAACATCCTCTTTCGATACACCGTCATGATGGGACATCTGTTTTAATTTTTTGAGGGCCTCTAACTGGATCTGTCTAACACGCTCACGGGTCAGGTCCAGATCCTCGGTCAATTGCTCAAGTGTCTGTGTGTCATAACCGTTCAGACCATAACGCCTCTCGATCACACTCCTCTGCCTAGGATTTAAACGTCCCAACCACTCATGAAGGTGCTCATGAATCTCTGATTGCTCGAGCATCAGGTCCGGTGTGGGCGTATTCTCGTCGATGACTCCATCCCCGATGGTGAGTTGTGGATCGATATCGAGCGGGGTATCGAGAGAGATTGTTCCGCTATTTAGAGCAAGAGCGGAACGGATCTCTTCGACCGGGCGTTGCAATAGGTAGGCCACATCCTCTGCCTTGGGTTCACGGCCGAGGTGGGTCTCGAGATGACGGAATGCACGCAGAACAATATTCAGACCCTTCACCACATGGACCGGAAGTCGGATGGTCCTAGATTGGTTCATGATGGCACGCTCGATATGCTGACGGATCCACCAGGTCGCGTAGGTCGAGAAACGGTAACCCCGGTCAGGCTCAAACTTATCGAGTGCATGCATCATCCCCATATTACCCTCCTCAATCAGGTCGCAGAGGACGAGGTTATGATTCCGGTTGATGTAACGCTTGGCGATATTGACGACCAGACGGAGATTGCACTCGATCATTCGGGTCCATGCAGCGGTGTCCCCCTCTTTCACTTTTTTAGCGAGTTCGAATTCTTCGAGTGCTGTGAGGAGCTTGTTACGTCCAATCTCCTTCAGGTAGATCTGAGTGATATCGGTCGGTGGGGGATCCATAAAGATGGATGATGCGGATTTCTGGGTGGGTGATGATTCAGAAGAATCATCCAGCATTTCATTCACCATCCCTGGCCAGAACTTGTCGGACTCGACCTGCGCAGTCAGTCCATCTTCCTCGAAGACATTATCCATTTTTGAGATACCTTAAATTAGTTGCTAATAAATCGGTCAGAAGATCACCCCTCATCAGAGGTGAATTAATTAAACGTGTAACCAGAACAGTTACTGCGATAAAGCACATCACTAATGTCCCCTAAAATGTCATTAAAGCAGCGGAGGTTCAGGTTCTTGATGGTCCGGGTCTGGTGGGATCACGAGAATCACGGAATCGACCTCTTTAATACTTTCCGCATTGTTCGCATCGTAGGTTGCAATATTTGCAGCACTCCGAATGCTGGCCCTCCAGTCCTTCCAATCCTCTGTCATTGGATCCCCACCCTCGAGCTCACGTGCGATCATCCAGTCCGTCGGCTGCATCGCTGCATGTGCCATTGCATTGAAACGTGCAACCGCCTCCCTCTTGACGGTCGGTAAATCCTTCCTTGATGCCGACTTCAATGGATCCTCATCGGTGAGTGGTTCTGTTAACCAATAGCTGGGGTTGTTTCCGCGAATCGAAAAAACCCTCATTAATCTTTCTCGTCTTATAGAAGATGAAACTGTTAAAACTCTTGAACCGTTGAGACTTTCTCTTGAAGGTTCTGTGAGCCCGTACTCGGATCACATTCTTCGGGTAGATATGCCAACCGATTCAAGGGATACATCACCATCAGGAGTGAACGCCCTTGTCGCGATAAGGGTGGAGACTCGGAACTAATCTGATGTCATTAAAATGACTTATTTAATGAAATATGAATAAACTAACTATCCCAAAACGAGGGGGACACAGGTATCAGCGAATTAATGTGATTTGTGCAGCGGATTGATGAGAAAGGTGTAGTGGAAAAACGATAGGAGGACCCTATAAGGATTGCGGATTGTTGATAGGTATGGAGAATTGGGTGGGTCGATCCTAAATAAGATGGTCAGGACTATTTATGGGGCAGACCAGGATGAATTAAATAACAGGGGAATGGAGGTCAGAATGATCAAGGATGATCGATGGATGGGAGTTGGGATTGTGAGTGATCGGATCTAGCTCTGAAGGCCGCTCTCAAGTGCGTAACGAGCAAGCTCGATATTGCTCTTAAGGCCGGTCTTCTCGAGGATACGGCTGCGGTAGGTGGTGATGGTGCTTGCACTCAGGTGGAGTATGCTTGCAATCTTAATCAGAGGGACACCCGCTGCCAATAGTTTGAAGACCTCAAGCTCCCGGTCGGATAACTTCTCATGAGTTAATAGGTTATCTCCCCCGATAATCCCTGCAAGTCTTTCAGATAGCTCAGCACTGACATACTTACCTCCCTGTGCAACCTTCCTGATGGCAGCGGTCAAGAGGTCGATCGAGCTATTCTTGGTGAGGTACCCAGAAGCGCCCAGTTGCAGTGCACGCATCG
>CAJBQQ010000293.1 GCA_903957805.1 uncultured Pseudomonadota bacterium
CAGAAACGTAACGACCAGTTCATCGCGTCAGAAATGTTTCTTTTGGCGGCATTACAAGATAAGGGTGAGATCGGAGCACTTCTCAAGCAACATGGTGCTAACCGTGCTGCACTTGAGCAGGCCATTAATGAGGTCCGTGGGGGAGAGAATGTAGCCAATGCTGCGTCAGAGGGTACCCGAGAGTCGCTCAAGAAGTACACCCTCGATCTGACCGAACGTGCTCGAATGGGAAAGCTTGATCCGGTGATCGGTCGTGATGACGAGATCCGTCGGACCATTCAGGTATTGCAGAGACGTACTAAAAATAATCCCGTCCTGATCGGTGAGCCGGGTGTGGGAAAGACAGCCATTGTTGAAGGATTGGCTCAGAGGATTGTGAATGGAGAGGTGCCAGACTCGCTTAAGAATAAGCGAGTCCTTTCTCTCGATATGGCCGCTCTCTTGGCGGGTGCTAAGTACCGAGGTGAGTTCGAAGAGCGTCTGAAATCGGTACTGAAGGAGGTCGCTCAAGATGAGGGTAGCACCATCGTATTCATCGATGAGTTGCATACCATGGTCGGTGCTGGTAAGGCAGAGGGTGCGATGGATGCGGGTAATATGTTAAAGCCCGCACTTGCTCGCGGGGAGTTGCACTGCGTCGGGGCCACTACTCTGGATGAGTACCGTAAATACGTTGAGAAGGATGCCGCTCTGGAGCGTCGTTTTCAGAAGGTGCTGGTCGATGAGCCGAGTGTTGAGGCAACGATCGCTATTCTGCGTGGCTTGCAGGAGAGGTATGAGCTACATCACGGTGTGGACATCACGGACCCTGCGATTGTCGCGGCTGCTGAGTTATCTCACCGGTATATCACCGACCGGTTCTTGCCGGACAAGGCGATCGATCTGATTGATGAGGCTGCAGCCCGGGTTAAGATGGAGATTGATTCCAAGCCTGAGGTGATGGATAAACTAGACCGTCGGCTGATTCAACTCAAGATTGAGCGCGAGGCAATGAAGAAGGAGAAGGATGAGGCCTCTCAAAAACGCCTTTCATTGATCGAGGATGAGATCAAGAAGTTGCAACGGGAGTATGCCGATCTTGAGGAGATCTTGAAGGCAGAAAAGGGAGCCGCTCAGGGGACGGCCCATCTGAAGGAGGAGATGGATAAGGTCCGTGCAGAGATTGTTAAGTTGCAACGAGAGGGCAAGTTAGAGATGGTTGCTGAGTTGCAGTATGGAAAGCTTCCGCAGCTCGAATTGAGGCTGAAGGAAGCATTGCATGTTGAGGAGGGTAAGCCCAAGAATCGTTTATTACGGACCCAGGTCGGAGCTGAGGAGATCGCTGAGGTGGTGAGTCGTGCCACCGGTATTCCCGTCTCCAGAATGATGCAGGGGGAGCGGGAGAAGCTCTTGCATATGGAGCAAAAGCTCCACGAGCGAGTGGTCGGTCAGGATGAGGCGGTGAGGCTGGTATCGGATGCGATCCGCAGATCACGTGCCGGACTCTCAGACCCAAACCGTCCTTATGGGTCATTCCTATTCTTAGGCCCCACAGGGGTGGGCAAGACTGAGTTGTGTAAGGCCCTGGCAGGATTTCTATTCGATTCCGAGGACCGTCTGATCCGTATCGACATGAGCGAGTATATGGAGAAGCATTCTGTAGCACGTCTGATCGGTGCACCCCCAGGCTATGTGGGCTATGAGGAGGGGGGTGGATTGACCGAGGCGGTCCGTAGAAAGCCCTACGCGGTCATCCTTCTGGACGAGGTCGAGAAGGCCCACCCGGATGTATTTAATGTACTGTTACAAGCGCTGGATGATGGTCGTATGACCGATGGTCAGGGTCGAACCGTCGATTTCAAGAATACAGTGATCGTGATGACATCCAATCTCGGGTCGCAGATGATCCAGCAAATGACGGGTGATGACTATCAGGTCATTAAGCTTGCGGTGATGGGCGAGGTGAAGTCTTACTTCCGCCCGGAATTTATCAATCGGATCGACGAAGTAGTGGTATTTCATGCACTCGATGAAAAGCATATTCAATCGATCGCGAAGATACAGTTGCAGTATCTTGAGTCGCGCTTGGCAAAGTTGGAGATGACTCTTCAGGTGTCGGAATCGGCCTTGACGGAGATTGCACAGGCCGGTTTTGATCCGGTCTTTGGTGCCCGTCCGTTGAAGCGTGCGATCCAAGCAAAAATTGAAAATCCACTGGCAAGAGAAATCCTCGAGGGACGGTTTGCTGCCAAGGACGCGATCAAGGTGGACTGTAGCAAGGGGGCATGGCTATTCAAGAAGGGCTGACACCTTAATTAAAGATGGGCTCCTGTTGAGACGGAGGGATATCGAATATTCTTGATGGGGGCAAGATTAAGGTAAAATGTCAGCTTTTTGAGTGGGCAGATGGCCATGCGCAGTATCGCAATAAGGGGCAGTCTAGTCGCCATTGTGACGCCCATGCAGGAGTCAGGTGAGCTTGATCTTGAGCGTTTTCGGGATCTGATTGATTTCCATGTGGAGCAAGGTACCGACGGCATCGTGGTTGCGGGTACTACGGGCGAGTCCCCCACAGTTGATTTCGACGAGCATCATCTGCTAATCCGTATCGCGGTGGAGCATGCCGCTGGGCGGGTTCCTGTACTCGCGGGTACAGGCGCTAACTCGACTCGTGAAGCGATAGATCTATCGATCTATGCGAAGGATGCTGGGGCGGATGCCAGTCTGTCGGTGGTCCCCTACTACAACAAGCCCACACAAGAGGGACTGTATCAACACTTCAAGGCAGTGGCAGAAGCGGTTGATATCCCCCAAATCCTCTATAACGTTCCCGGCAGGACGGTGGCTGATATTGCCAACGATACCACGCTGCGGTTATCACAAATCCCCAATATTATTGGTATCAAGGATGCGACCGGTGATATCGGTCGGGGTTCCGATTTATTGCGTCGTGCCCCGCCAGATTTTGCGATTTATAGCGGAGATGATGCCAGCGCGCTGGCGCTGATGTTGCTCGGGGGGCACGGTGTGATTTCAGTCACGGCCAATGTTGCGCCTAAGTTGATGCATGAGATGTGCGATGCGGCGTTCTCGGGTGATTTGGTTGCTGCTCGATCAGCCAATAACAAACTACTGGGGCTGCATCAGTACCTATTCATTGAAGCGAACCCTATTCCGGTGAAATGGGCCCTCTCACAGATGGGCCTGATAGGCCCCAGTCTGAGACTGCCATTGACCCCACTATCCGTAAATTATCATCAGACTGTCACGGAATCGATGAAACAAGCCGGGATACTTCCGGCAGAGGGAGTGGATGCTTAATCTAAATTGGCGCAGAACACACTTACCCTTCCTCGTATTTTTAGTGACGGTTGGGGTGACGGGGTGCAGCCTGATGTCCTTTCTGCCTGAAAGT
The DNA here is from genome assembly GCA_903957805.1 of uncultured Pseudomonadota bacterium. Classification (GTDB taxonomy): domain Bacteria; phylum Pseudomonadota; class Gammaproteobacteria; order Burkholderiales; family Nitrosomonadaceae; genus VFJL01. Next base: position 3,395 of record CAJBQQ010000293.1, read on the forward strand.
AAGAAGATGGACTATAAGACGGCGGGCGGTAAGAAGCTACCACCCCTAGAGATTCCGCCAGACTTAACAGCACCCAGCACGGATGAGCGGTATATCGTTCCAGATATTAATCCATCAGGAAGTGCTACCTACTCAGCCTATAGTAAAGACCGTGCATCCAACAAGCCCGGTGCGGGATCCGCGCTACTACCTTCATCCGATGAGTCTGGTGCTCGTATCGAGCGTTCTGGAACTCAGCGTTGGTTGGTAGTGAATGGTGAGCCTGAGTTGGTGTGGCCGGTCGTCAAAGAATTTTGGCAGGAATTAGGCTTTATCATTAACGTGGAAACGCCTACCGCCGGGGTGATGGAAACCGATTGGGCTGAAAACCGTGCCAATATCCCGGATGACCTGATAAGGAGCATCCTCTCCAAGGTGCTGGATACGCTCTACTCGACCGGTCAACGAGATAAGTTCCGTACCCGTCTGGAAAGAGGGGAGGGTGGGACGACTGAAATCTATATCAGTCACCGTGGAATGGACGAGGTACTTGAAGGCAACACCAGGACCGTCTGGCAACCTCGACCCGCTGACCAGAGTCTGGAGGCTGAGATGCTGGCCCGTTTGATGATGCGTTTTGGGGTTGAAGAGGCTCGTGCCAGGACAGCTATTGGGAGTCCGAGTGTTACCCAGCAGCGTGCCCGTATCGATCGAGAACGTGGTGGAATTCTTGCACTGAATGAACCCTTTGACCGTTCATGGAGACGGGTCGGACTGGCATTAGACCGGGTCGGATTTACGGTGGAAGATCGTGATCGTTCACAAGGTATCTACTTCGTTCGGTATGTGAACCCTGATAAAGATAGTCAGACGGGCGCTAAGGAGAGTGCGCTGTCAAAACTTCTTTTCTGGCGTGGAGATGCGAGTGCGGCGGATAGTAAGCCTGAGCAGTATCGTATTCAGGTGAGTGATACAGAGGAGGGTAGTGAGGTCAGAGTGCTGAATCTAGAGGGTGCTCCAGAGAAGTCTGCGACAGCGACTAAGATACTGAGCCTGCTTTACGATCAGCTTAAGTAGTTCGAACCCTTTAAGTCTGTCTCGCTAGACAACAATTCGTTTAAGGGGAGACCCCTTGAAGATAATGATCCAATAAAAAACCATCCCGAAGGATGGTTTTTTATTTTCTAGCGCTGGTTGATCGAGAGATCGATCAGAATCCTAACTACTTCGGTACGCCAGATAAGTCGGTGCTGCCATCTGCACGAGCACTAGGGAGAACAGTTGGGCCGCCCATATCTGCATCCGCAGGGATGGGTGATGGAGTAAGTTCGGGGGAGGTATCAACAGGTACCTTTGATATCTGTTGAAAACGATCCTTCTCCTGCTCTGGGAGTGCTTGGTTTGGCCTACTACAAGCAACCAGAGTGAGTGCTGCTAGGATAACGGCGAGGACTGATAGTTTCATTGTTCAGTTTCCTTGGTGATTGGTTTCAGACAGAAAATATTATAACAATAATACTCGTTCTTGACATCACTTTGAGCCCGTAGGGTGGTTCTTAGTTCCAATTTTTAGACGATAAAAAACCATCCTTCCGGATGGTTTTTTATCGGTAACGGACTAACTACTTTAGTGAACTTGGGGAGGCTTGTGGGCCTCTTGACCAGGCTTAAGCGGGTTACCATTGCCGTCAACCAGCACTGGTGGGAGCGAACCCTCAGCTGAGCCGGACATATCTTCATCCTTGTCGATCACAACGCCGACATCTGTAGGAAGGCCCATCGCTTCACGCTCGCCTCCTAGTGTGCCACCGCCTTCCATGTTGGTGCCGTATGTTGCTGAACCTGCTTGTTCAGCTTGAATCGGTCTTTTGCCATCGCAAGCGGTGAATGTCAGTGTTACCAGAGCGGCAACTAGAAGCGGAAGTTTCATGGATATGTCCCTAAGTTAGTTAAGTAAAATGGTTTGCAACGGGCCGTATAGCTTTTGCAGGCAACATACTATACATCAAAATAATCAAATTGTGAGAAAATTGTGAAAATAATTTACTGCTTGATATGATTGGATAATGTTCAGCGCTGACTCAGGCCGATGTACTGGTTCTTGTACGGGTGTTAGGGGGTTATCCGTTCTGCTGAACCCCTTCAAAGTTTGTCGATGGGATTTAGGTAACCATCTTTAGACCAACGGGCGGTAATGATAGACGTCTTCTGTGGTTCAGTCGGATGGTTGATTACGGCTTAACTATCTTCCCCGCATGAACATCTTGTCAAGATCGGCCAGTGTCATTTCAAACCAGGTCGGCCTTCCGTGATTGCACTGATCAGACCGTTCGGTCATCTCCATCTCCCGTAGCAGACCATTCATTTCCGGTACGGTTAGTATCCGGTTTGCGCGGACTGCGGTATGGCATGCCATGGTCGAGAGTAACTCATTCCGGCGACCGGTCATGACTTGACTGGCACCAAATTCACGGATCTCACTCAGAACGGCACGAGCGAGTTGTGTTGCATCGGCATCCTTGAGGGTGGCCGGTAGGGCACGGACTGCCAATGCGGTGGGCGAGATCGCGACGATTTCAAAACCAAGCTCTCTCAGGATCGCATCATTCTCCTCGGCAGTGGCTATTTCCAGGCTATCTGCTCTGAATGTGACCGGTATCAGCAGAGGTTGCATCGATACCGAACGACTGTCCAGTGCGGATTTTAGCTTCTCATAGACAACCCTCTCATGAGCAGCGTGCATGTCCACGATGATCAGGCCACGACTATTCTGCGCAAGGATGTAAACACCTAAGAGCTGCCCCAGAGCAAACCCCAGGGGTGGAATCTCTGACTCGGTCTCAATCGGTGCAGTTGCTACCGGTGTGGAGGATACGGTATTCGCACCAAATAGGGCCTGGTAAAAGGCCGGTGCCTGGCTGGTTGTAGCGAGAGGCATGCTATTTTGCCGTGAATATAGAGGGTATGGCGTAAATGCTCTCGGACTTGCATCCTCCAGATTTCTCGGCGTAAGCGTTTGTTGGGGTGCAGATAGGGACTTGTTGATTGCGTGGAAAATGAATTGATGGAGTGCACGAGAATCATGAAACCGAACCTCGGTCTTGGTGGGGTGTACATTAACATCCACTCCATCTGGGCTCATTTCAAGGTACAGCACAAAGGCGGGGTGTCGTTCCAGATGGAGAACATCTCGATAGGCCTCTCGAAGTGCGTGTGCGATCAACCTGTCACGCACAAAACGTCCATTAACAAAGAAGTACTGGGTATCTCGTGAGGAGCGTGAGTAGGTGGGTAATGCTGCCGCCCCCCACAGTCGTAAATCTGCCGCTTGTTCATCAATGAATACCGATGTCTGTATGAAATCCTGACCGAGTACCGCTGCCATGCGCTGTCTTGGATCGGCAGGGGGTAGGTGGTGCCGTATCTTCCCATTATGTTGTAGCGTGAACCCGATCGAGGATCGTGATAACGCGAGGCGCAGAAAGATCTCCTCACAATGGGCAAACTCAGTCGCTTCAGTTTTTAGAAATTTCCGTCTGGCAGGGGTGTTGAAGTAGAGATCCTG
>CAJBQQ010000294.1 GCA_903957805.1 uncultured Pseudomonadota bacterium
GACCGTGAGTTGGAACTTCTGAGGGTCCGCAGAAAACCCGGGAGCGCTCAGGTAGATCAGCCAGGGGGATGCCAATACCCCGATCAGCGTGACCACAAAGAGCGCGATCGTGAGGAGTGTCGTCACATGATCGACCAATTCCCTCGTCTCAGATTCTGATCGGGTATTCTTGTATTCGGATAGGATCGGTACAAATGCCTGAGAGAATGCTCCTTCAGCGAAGATCCGTCTTAATAGATTGGGGATACGGAATGCAACGAAGAATGCATCTGTCGCCATCCCGACCCCAAAGATACGGGCGATCAGTACATCCCTCACGAATCCAAGAATGCGTGACACCAGTGTCATGCCGCTGACGGTCGCGAGTGTTCTCAGAAGATTCATGGTTGAGTATGTTACGCCGAATAGTCTTGCAGTTCATATGAATAGGGGTCGAGGTATTCAATCCATCATGAACTCTCTGCCTGATATGGAGATGGATGGTTCATGATAGAGCCTTTATTTCTTCTTGCAGGATCCTCTGATTAAACGTAGAATCCGCGTCTTATCCGTAACCACCGAACGAATTAAGGAATCTTCATGGCCAATAGTGCCCAAGCCAGAAAGCGTGCAAGACAGACCATTAAGCAGCGTGATCACAATACCAGCCTCCGTTCAGAGCTAAGGACCGCGATCAAGCACGTCAGGAAATCGGTCGAGGCCGGTGACAAGGCTGCAGCACAGGCCATCTACAAGCTATCCATCAGCACACTCGACTCGATCGCTGATAAGCATATCATTCACAAGAATAAGGCAGCACGTCATAAGAGCCGTCTGTCAGCAGCCATTAAGGCAATGGCCTGATACAGGTTCAGATCTGCCCAAAGAGCCCGGACATGTCCGGGCTTTTTTGTTTCTACCGGTCATCGCCCTCAACGAGGAAAAGGCTTGAAAAAGTTGGCTAAATAAGTAAAGATGGATGGATTACAACAAACCACTCACGGCGGCTGATGCTGCCGTATTTCATTCTGCCTCTAGAAAAAATTGGGTCCCCGAACATGTCAAATCTGATGAATACCTACACCCCTCTACCGGTTACCTTTGTAAGGGGAGAGGGTGTCTGGCTGTGGGACGACCAGGGAAAGCGTTACCTCGACGCACTGGCAGGTGTTGCGGTCTGTGGTCTGGGTCACTGTCATCCGGATTTAGTTAAGGCGATCTGCGATCAAGCGGGTCAGCTGATCCATACCTCGAACCTCTACCATATCGGCAAGCAAGAGCAACTCGCCACCAAGCTATCGCACCTAGCAGGGATGGATAATGCATTCTTCTGCAACTCGGGTGCCGAGGCGAATGAGGCTGCGATTAAGCTTGCAAGACTCTATGGACATAACAAGGGGATAGACCTCCCGACCATCGTTGTGATGGAGAGGTCGTTCCACGGACGTACCATGGCGACCCTGACCGCGAGCGGCAACCGTAAGGTTCAGGCGGGGTTTGAACCCCTCCTGACCGGTTTCGCGAGGGCCCCCTACAATGACCTCGAGGCTGTCTCTCAGGTCGCGGTCCACAATAAGAATATCGTCGCCATTCTGGTTGAGCCGTATCAGGGTGAGGGGGGTGTCAATGTACCTCAAGCACATTACCTGCAAGGTCTGAGACATCTGTGCGATCAGAATGGTTGGCTACTGATGTTAGATGAGGTTCAGTGCGGGATCGGTCGGAGTGGAAAGTGGTTCGCATTCCAGCACAGCGGAATTCATCCTGATGTGATGACCCTTGCCAAGGGACTGGGTTCAGGGGTCGCGATCGGTGCATGTCTTGCGAAGGGGGTCGCATCAGAAGTCTTTAAGCCGGGTAATCATGCATCCACATTCGGCGGCAATCCACTCGCATCAACAGCAGCACTGACCACACTCAACATCATCGAGAGGGATGACCTGATCCGTAATGCACTCGAGCTAGGTGATTATATCCGTAGCTCCTTTAAGTCTACGCTATCGAGTATTGATGGGGTTAAAGAGATCCGTGGTCAGGGTCTGATGATCGGGATCGAGCTCTCAAGGCCCTGTGGAGAATTAGTCAGGGAGGCGCTGTCTCAGGGTCTCCTGATTAATGTCACCTCAGACAAGGTGGTCAGGCTACTACCTCCCCTGGTGATGCAACGTCAAGAGGCCGACCTGGTGGTCTCATCCGTATCAAAACTGATCAAAGAGTTTCTGATCAGGTGATGAGCAGAATCCCTCTAAACGAGACAGACAGACCCACCTAAATAGCTCCGAATATAACCCCTAAATGACCGACAACGGTATGCAGATCAAACACTTTTTACAGTTCAATGACTTCACCCGTGAGGATTTCGAGCACCTCTTCGAGCGTGCGCGATGGATCAAGCAAGAGTTCCAACAGTACCGACGTTACTGGCCACTTGAGGACCGAACACTTGCGATGATCTTCGACAAGCACTCGACCCGGACAAGACTCTCATTCGAGGCTGGAATGCACCAGCTCGGGGGGGCTGCGATCTATCTGTCCACACGTGACACCCAGCTCGGTCGCGGTGAACCGGTTGAGGATGCAGCACGAGTCATCTCGAGGATGGTCGATATCGTCATGATCAGAACCTATGAGCACGATATTATTGAACGTTTCGCAGCGCACTCGAGGGTTCCCGTCATTAACGGACTGACCGATGAGTATCATCCATGCCAGATCATGGGAGATATTTTTACATTCATCGAGCACCGTGGCAGCATCACCGGCAAAACAGTCGCATGGATCGGGGACTCTAATAATGTCTGTAATACCTGGCTTCAAGCGGCAGAGGTATTTGATTTTAATGTCCATGTCTCAACACCACCCGGATATGAAGTCGAGCCCGAGCGTGCGGGTCTTTATGGAACAGACCACTATGAAGAGTTCACAGACCCACACGATGCTGTGAGGGATGCAGACCTCGTCACCACCGATGTTTGGACCAGTATGGGTTTTGAGGATGAGACCGAGGAACGTAAGAAGGACTTTGCGGACTTTAGGGTCGATTCAGAGATGATGTCTTGCACCAAGAAGGAGACACTCTTCATGCACTGCCTGCCCGCACACCGGGGTGAGGAGGTCGAGGCAGCCGTGATCGATGGACCACAGTCTGTGGTCTGGGAAGAGGCCGAGAACCGACTCCATACCCAGAAAGCGCTGATGGAGTATCTACTCCTGGGAAAGATTAATAGCTGAAGGGTTCAACATGAAAAAAACTAAGAAGACCGTTCTGAATGAAGTGAATAAGGTGGTACTCGCATTCTCGGGAGGTCTCGACACATCGGTCATCCTGAAGTGGCTACAAGATACCTACCAGTGCGAGATCGTCACATTCACCGCCGACATCGGTCAGGGTGAGGAGGTCGAGCCTGCTCGTGCTAAGGCTAAGAAGCTGGGTGTGAAGGAGATCTACATCGAGGACCTCCGTGAGGAGTTCGTACGTGACTACGTATTCCCCATGTTCCGTGCCAATACCATCTACGAGGGTGAGTACCTACTCGGGACCAGTATCGCACGACCCCTCATCGCTAAACGTCAGATCGAGATCGCACGCAAGACTCACTCCGATGCAGTCTCTCACGGTGCCACCGGAAAGGGGAATGACCAGGTCCGTTTCGAGCTCGGATACTACGCACTTCAACCCGATATCCGGGTCATCGCACCCTGGCGTGAGTGGGACCTCACATCACGAGAGACACTACTCCAGTATGCAGAGAAGCACGGCATCCCGGTCGAGATGAAGAAGAAGGTCGGATCCCCCTACAGCATGGACGCGAATCTGCTTCATATCTCGTATGAGGGGAGGATGCTTGAGGACCCCTCTCAGGAGCCGGAAGAGTCGATGTGGAGATGGAGCGTCTCACCCGAGAAGGC
>CAJBQQ010000295.1 GCA_903957805.1 uncultured Pseudomonadota bacterium
AGGAGTGGGTAATAGTGTCTTTGCCTGGTCTACCGGCTCAGGTTTAGGTGTTTCGGGTCTTGGATCTTCAACCGACTCTCGATCCGGTATCTCTTCCACTATTGGTGGCACTACCTCTGGAACTATCTTGGGCGTGAACTCAGCTACAGAGTTCTCCGAGGGGATTTGGATATCAATCTCATGGACCACCCTTTTCGGCTCGCTATCGAGCACCATCGGCAGAATTACAACCGACACGATCACCAGCGCAACCGCCCCGACCAGTCGCCTTCTGGCACGCTTCCTTAATTGAATCTCTTCTTCGCTGTCGGTTCTTGCCATCTGAGTCTGCCTCTTTACTGCTGACGATACTTAACCGCATCTCGGTATCTCAATACCCCGCTCACGGTGTAGAACGATCCGAATACGCAGATTCTATCATTTCCACTGGCCCGCTCACAGGCATATGCATAGGCCGAACCGATGCCCGGGAAGTCATTAACTATCGACCCATTCTCGACAACACCCTCACTTTCTAATACCTGCCTCAGATCATCCGCAGAGGCCCCTCGTGGCGCATCAATGCCGGCAACCAGCCATACATCGACCACACTCTTCAGAGCTCGTGCCACGCCCGGTATATCCTTGTCCTTAAGCATGGCAAACACCGCATAAGTCTTGGAGTACTGACCCATACTTCCCAGGCTAGTCGAGAGCGTACGGGCAGCGGCTGGGTTATGGGCCACGTCCAGTATAGTCACCGGCAGACCCGGCAGGACTTGGAAACGGCCCGGCAGTTCGACCTGCAACAGACCCTGACGGATGTCGCCCATATTCACCGGCAATCTATCCCTCACCGCATCAAGCGCAGCAAGACAGGTACTGGCATTACGCAATTGATATGATCCCCTGAGTGAAGGGTGAGGGAGTGCATGACGGTTACCTCCAGGCCCCCAGTAACTCCATTGATTATCTTGCACGGAATAACCAAAGTCAGAATCAATATGCATCAAATGAGCACCGATCAAGTCTGCTTGACGGAGGACGGAGGCGGGCATTTCAGCCTCAGAACAGATTGCTGTCTTGCCGCTCCTAAAGATCCCTGCCTTTTCAAACCCAATCTCTTCGCGCGTATCACCCAGATAGTCCATATGATCAAGATCAATGCTGGTCAGGACCGAGCAATCCGGCTCAAAGGTATTCACCGCATCTAAACGCCCCCCCAGTCCCACCTCTAGAATTGCAACATCCACTCCAGACTGACTAAATAACTGCATCGCGGCCAGCGTTCCAAACTCGAAGTAAGTCAATGAAATGCCAATTCCCACTCTAGCCAATTCGATCTCTTCAAAGGCCTTACAGAGGTCTTCATCACTCGCTTCATACCGACTTATCCGGACCCGTTCGTTATAACGCAACAGGTGTGGAGAGGTGTAGCAACCGACCCGGTATCCGGCGCAACTCAGAATTGACTCAATCATGGCGCATGTTGACCCCTTGCCATTCGTGCCCCCGACCGTGATGATGGGGAAGATTGGTACGAGTCCGAGCCTCTTCTTAACCTGATCGACCCGGTCCAGACCCATATCGATCGTGCTCGGGTGGAGTTGTTCTAGATAGTCCAACCACTCTGTCAGAGTTCTAGTCGCTAAATTAGATTCGAGCATCCAGAGTCTGTCAGCCAAGTGGAAGAGGATGGATGATTCTTGTTGCGTAGGGGGATTGCATTACCAGGATATATGACTAAATCTCAATTAAAGAAGGAGAGATCCATTGCAAGATTGAGTTTCAACTCAGGGACCCAACCCACCTGATCATTAGGCCAAGATCAGACCCAGATCAAGATATAGGGGCAGGCGCCTTCATCAGAAGCGTGCAAATATTTGCCAGCTTTTCTCGCATTTTTCTGCGGTCCACAATCATGTCTATCGCCCCATGATCAAGCAAGAACTCAGCACGCTGGAATCCTTCTGGTAGGGTCTGTCGCACAGTCTGTTCAATCAC
>CAJBQQ010000296.1 GCA_903957805.1 uncultured Pseudomonadota bacterium
CTGAACTTTGATGAGGGTAATGCGGTACACCACTACGAAATAACGCCCTATGCATTTCAACCCCGTGTCGGTCGCAAGTTGATGCTCAACGAGCATGTCGACCTAGGACAGGGTCTGCTCGACTGCCTCAGGGATATCCACACAGCCTTGCATCACTCGGGTGATGACGATGACGCCACGCCAGCAGTATCTGATAATAGGGCATGAGCACGAGGAACTGGCAGGCCATCATATTCGATTTTGATGGTGTGGTGGTTGAGTCAGGAGACATTAAGACTCAAGCATTCGCTGATCTTTACCGGTCTCATGGTGAGACGATCACATCCGCCGTGGTTGAGTACCACAGAGCTCATGGTGGGATGTCGCGCTACCAAAAGTTCCGCTACTTTCAACAGCATCTGCTAGGCAAACCGCCTCTGACAGTGGAAGAGGAGCAGGAACTAGATCAACAGTTCTCTAAACGAGTGGTCGAGTCCGTCATTGCCAGCCAGGCGGTACCGGGTGCAGATGAGTTCATCCGTCAGCAAGCATCTCTTATACCGCTATTTGTAGCCTCTGGCACACCGGAAACAGAGCTCATTACCATCGTCACACGCCGCGGCCTAGCACCCTACTTTGTCGAGGTACGAGGCTCTCCCACATCGAAGCAGACCTTGATCGCAGATATTCTATCTGCTCACTCCCTTACCCCTGAGCGCGTTTTAATGATCGGTGATGCTCTGATTGACTATCAGAGTGCAGATCTGAATGGTGTCTCATTCCTGGGCCGGGTGCGCGCTGGAGATGACAACCCATTCCCGCCACAAGTTGAAACAGTGGTCGATCTGAATTCTTTACTTACCTAATTGGCTGACAGTATCAGGGTGCACGGATTCAACCCATGTGACCGGTATCAACGCAGCACACCCTTTCTCAATAATTGCCAGAGAATTTTATAACCCCATAACACGGGATGCCGTCTCAGCATGGGGGTGATCTCAACATGCACCCCGGTATGTCGTTCGATCTTCCAGGCGGCATAGCTTACGCAATCTCGGAAGGTAAATGCCGCCTTCGTCAGTCTCAGAACTGACAGAACTCTGCCTTGCCAGCGGCGCAGCCGCCAGTTCCGCAGTGATCGTTGTTGCTCTGTCTCATCAGCCAAGCAGCGGTAAGTTCCATCCTTCATGGCCTCCATTTTCTCCATCAGCATCGGCATCGCCTGTGCCGTCAGTCTTGTGTAGTCCTCAAGATTCAGTTGGGTCAGTTGGTGGGCTCGTGTCTCCCTCTCGGTTCGAAGTTCTGCCGCATAGGTCAGAGATAATCCCTTAGTCCAGATTTCTTCTGCAGTGACCATGCATGACCCCAGTGCTGGGATGCTCGACCCGAGGAATGTTACCACCGCATGGGCTAACGCATGGTGGACGCGATGTCGAGTGGCGTCATCTCTCACATGCATCAGCCGTGTGGGCTGAGCAAAACGAGCCCACAGATAGGGATGGAACCAATCACGAGTACCCTGCTCAAAGTCCGCCATTGATACCACCGCATACTTTGCACGAAACTTCTTCTCCTGATCCGATACCTCCAGATAAAAAACGTTCGGCGCCAGCCATGCATTGAGATGCCGCAAGTGATGCTCCGGGTAGGCACGACTGTAGTCGTCCACCACGACGTAAAAATCCACAACCCCATCAGCAGCATCTTGCGAGCGTAGGCATGATCCATAAAGAATCACTGCATCCAGCGACCCACCGAAGCGTGCAATCAGCTCATCGACCAGGATCGAGAAGTCTGCCGGCACCGCCCTAGAGCTCATGGATGCCATCTCCAGAATTAAGCTATCTGGGAGATGTCGACTTGATACCGACACGGAGTCCATTATTATGCGTTTGTAGTTGTATCACCCGGTACCAGGAAGGTAACCGGCCCAGCTGCCGAAATACGTAGCGGCCCATCTTGACTTGTTGCCCGGTGAAACTCACCGTCGATGATGTAGTCATCATCCATTAGTATCTCTAGTACGTTAGTATTATGGCTGTGATAACCATCCTGCTCCTTGATGGCCTCTCTATGGCCTGATAGTAGCAGCCATAATGCGCGCCAGGGATGGCTCTTCTGTTGCTCAACAGATGTAACATGAAGAGGCTCCTTCTCCCGCCCCCAGTAAGGACGCATACTGAACAACAATCGGTCAAGAGCGCTGACAAAGAGGACTAGATAAGTTCCTTTATAAATCACCCCATTCTTATCGATGATTGAGATCTGAGTCGGCGCCCATGGGCCAGTCCGTCGCCCAAGAACCACTCCAATAAGATATCCCAACATGATGATTCCAGAGTAAGCCTCGCCGGTGATGCCAAACTGCTTGACTCGGCTCCGAGAGAATATCACGGCATGCGCAATCAAACCGACACCAAAGAACATGCCATAAACCTTAGCGGTCCCGGGTTGCTCAATAGAGAGGACCGGACGCTGCAATAAAAGAGGGGTAGACCGCTCCAATAAACAATCTCTCAACCGCCGCAAGATGGACTCTGGTTTACTCGTCATCCCCAGATCCAGCGCAGTCATGTTAGTGGTCCCACCGGGAACGATCGTCAGAACCGGCCACTTTGCAGGCTGTGATATAAAAAGGTGGGTCAACACCGCCTGAACTGTTCCATCACCACCAATGATGACCAGCAAATCAATACCAGCTTGCAAGAGCGCATCCATCGATGCACTGATCTCGGGCTTATTCGATGCTTCCAAACAGATTGAGGCGGGAATCTCCGCAAGAATACTTCTCACCATATCGATATTCTTGCGGATACGGCCACCGCGAGGATTTAAAAGAAATCCAACCTTGGCCGTTCCAGAAGCTAATCTATCGATTTGTGACTGCTCTACCATCTATCCTAACCAGTACACGACTTAAAATCTGAACAGCTCTTTTTTCTTCACCTCGACCGGGAACACTCGCCAAATGCTGCCGCAAATTACCCTGACCGGACCAGATGCAACAATCAATCGCCACTCGTAGTGCAAGGACAGCGAATGAGTAATTTATCGATTATAACCGAACCACAATCACAGCTACGGATGAGCCTTTTGCAGGTGATCCTAAAAAAACCGTCGCAGCCAGAGACTGGCCAGAGTAATCAGCGCCAATCCCGGGATCAGGGCGGTCAATAGTGGATTGAAGTTTAGCCTCAAACCAGTATTTGCAATAATCTGATCAACCAGATAAATGCCCAGCCCCATTAAGGCAGCGAGTACCATCTTCTTACCAAGACCTGTTCTCGCCGAACCAAGAACAAAGGGTATGGAAAATAGCAGCATCGCGATGGTTGTCAGTGCACCACCCATCTTTCGCCACAAGGCCATCGAATAGGCATCCGCCTCCTGACCCGTATCACGTAAGAAACTTACATGCTGAAATAGTTCGGTAGGAGAGAGGCTCTCAGGTGATTTATTCAGAGTCGATATATCGTCTGGATTTACGAATGACTTCCAGATCATTGAACTTGCATTTGCCGATTCGACTCTCTCTCCAGTAAATGTCTTGGTGATGACATCATTTAACTCCCAGAGATTATTACCGATAACGTTGGCATACTTGGCGTGGGTATAAGTCACCAAGAAACCATTACGATCAAAGTGCATCAGCTCGATATTCTCTGCTCTCTTGTCTCCCTGCATCTCACCAATGCGTAATATGTTCTGTTCATCCCGGGTCCAGATACCCAACCCCTTGCCCAACTCTGCAGTCTTCCCGAGTGCAGTTGCCTGATGCGAGACGGCCTTCTGTTGAAGGTATGGTGCAACAAACTGCTCCAGTACCGCAATAAATAGTAACAGCGCCAGCCCAACTCCGAGCGGGGCAAGGCTGATACGAGTCGGGGAGAGTCCTGCCACCCGTAACGCGGTTAATTCCAGATTAACTGCTAACCGTCCCAGGGCAAAGACAGTTCCCAACAATGCGATAAAGGGCGCAAGCTGAATAAACCGACGTGGCAATAAGAAGGTCGTATCCAAGAGCGCATCCTGCACACGGTAAGTCCCTGTCCCAACTTTACCTAGTTGCTCCAGTAAATCGAGAAAGGAGAACGCGGGCAGAATCACCGCAGTAGCAACGACCAGTCCGATCAGAACCTGAAGAGCCAGATAACGGTTAATGATTGTCATCGACGCAGAAGCATCCTCTGCTCAGGACTGGATGAAAGCAAGCCGAACGCGGCAATGAGCATCAGAGCATACAACCACCACACTCCTGGCAGGCTGCCGACGGTGCCTTGCTCGACCCAAGTCTGAGCCAGTCCTCCCAGGATGTAATACATCGCGAAGACCATCGCCGCGATGAAGAGATGCCTCTCACCCTTGTCCTGGCGGGGTGAAGAACGGGTGAATGCGATGGCGATCAAGGCCAGCAGGATCGTTCCGATCGGTCGTGAGAGTCTCCACTGCAACTCGGCAATGTCGCGAGGCTGGTCTGAACCTGCTAAGTGCCAACTGGTAGCGGACTTACGTGCATAACCCGCTGAACCACCTTTATCAGTGAAATATACTAACTTGTCGAACTGAGCGATGGTGTCTTTCGTGGTCGAGTGCATGAACCGGTAGACAAAACCATCAGACAAATGGACTTGGGACCGCTGTCCGATCTGAAATTGCTGCTGCCAACCCTCCTTGGCCACGATGATCTCACTACTGTCACCCTTATTGACATAATGGAATACATTCCTCATCTGCTTGTCAGGGCCATCCTTACTCTGAATATAAATGACTCGACCACTCCCCTCACTTCCATAAAAACGCCCAGCTTGAAATCGGTCTGTATTTAACTCTGCCTCTGCCTGCGCATTCAGCGAAAAGTTTTCTTGATAGGCCCAAGGTCTTACGAAAATTGATAAAAGGCCGATGATGATTCCGATCGGGATGGCGACCATCAGAACAGCGTAGATTATGCGACGATCACTGACTCCAGCAGAGCGTAATACATTGATCTCCTGGTCCCGGTGCAGCCTTCCAAGACCAACAACGATAGCAACATACAACGCTAACTGCATCAGTATATCTAGTGATATGACCGTCTTCAGCATGACCAGCTTTAACATGGCCATAACACCGAGAGACTCCGTCAGTGCTCCGGCCAGGAAACGCCCACTGATGAAGCTTGCATATAACCCCGCTAGTATCACGATAATCACCACAAACGGTATCAGTAGCTCGCGTATGATATACCGCTCTATTATTTTCACGCGCACCCCCCTACCACCTTCATAGCAGAGAGATACTCATGCGGTCGGATGCCGCTCTTTGGCCTCACTCCCGCCCTGGGAGGGCAGTGCTTCCCCCGCCAGGATCGACTCAACGAGCATCATATCCTCAACCTTGTCAACATCGACACCCGCCTGCGGGTAAGGCAGTGTCACTGTCCGCACCTTAACGCCGACCCTAGACGAGACCGCATTCATGGCCTGATCAAGTGTCAACTGCCCCATCAAGTAGGAGAGAACTGCTCCCGGGCCAAGAACCTGTAAAACCAAGCGCCAAGGGCGCTTACGCAGATCTTCAGCCCTCTGCCAAAATGTAACCAGATCTCGTCCACGATGATTGAAAAAAGCATAAAGATTGCATCCGCAGACTCCGCCATCACGTAACCGTATCACCGTACGCTTCGTTCCCGGAAAAGCGGCAGCGACATCTGCATGATTAACTACCCCCACCGTGGCATCACTATCCATCGCAGAGGACTCACGCAAAAAATAGCGGATAATTTCGGGGGTGAGTAGCGCATGATCAGCAGTCGTTAATAATACCGGTGAGTCACCGCCCATCTGAGACAGTCCACTATTGGCACTACGACTCGGCGAGTCCAAGTTCGGCAGCCATTTGACACGGCCCGACTCTATCCGCTGCTGCAGCTCCGGGCAGTCTGGGAGAACAGATGCGGGGGGGCCGCATATAACAATCTTGTCTACCATCTCGCTCGACTCTAGTGCATCCAATACCCGGATGATCATCGGCCTTCCCGCAATCGGTGCAATCGCCTTACAGGCAGTGCCTGCGCTGCTCGCCACGGGGTCGTGAGTGGTCCGATCCGCCGCCAGCACCAGAGCATTAAACCGAACTGTCTGATTCATCTTAAATTTCCATTACTGATATTTTCTGTGTGGTCGCTGGCGACTTAAAGGGTCCGGCCATAGATGCGGTATCGCTTATACTGCTTGCTCCCAATGAGATCAAGGATACCGCGCATCGGCTTATTATTCTCGAGTATCCACGACATCTCAACCTCACGGATCCCCGCAGAGAGCGTTGACTTCCGGGGCCCATCGATCACCATAAAGGCCAGAGCCATTCCAAGGGGGGTATTCTGAAACTGCTTACGTACTCCCATCAATGGGATCCGACCGGTACGAGCTGAGTGGTCTCTGTACCACCTGATCAAACGGATCCAACCGAATGGAAATAAACTCCCGTCAAGCTTAGAAAAGATCTCATTCAGATTAGGTAGCCCAACCATAAATGCCGCGGGGATACCATCGACCTCTGCAATCTGGATAAAGTACTCCGGCACGAGCAGTCGCAGGCTATTACCCAGCTCAGCAAACTCTGCCTCGGTGAAAGGGATAAAACCCCAGTTATCTGACCAGGCATCGTTAAAGAGATCACGCAGAACCTCCATCTCAGCGCCAAATTGATCCCTGCGCAGATTCCTGAGATGTATCCGTTTAGAAAATTTGTTGATCAGTGCTCGCATCACACGCGGCCTCTCAAAACCCACATCAACCCAGTAGGCGAGTAGGTCCTTGACCGTTTGGTAGCCGCGTTCTTCCAGTAATCGTCCGTACCATCTCGGCGAGTGAGGCATCATCACCACCGGCGGAGTGTCGAATCCATCCACCAGGATGCCGCACTCCTGGTTAATGGATAGACTGAATGGTCCACTGACATGCTTGGTATCCCGAGCAACCAGCCATGCCTCGGCGGTCTGTATCAGTGCCGCGCATACCTCGCTATCATCCACACACTCGAAAGAACCAAAGTGTCCGGTATCTGCTCCGTGGTATTGCCGGTGAATCTGATCAATCTGTGCGCTGATCCTTCCCACCGGTTGATTATTCCGGTAGGCGATCCATGCCTGCCATTCTCCATGCTTAAAGAATGAGTTAAATCGGGAAAAATGAAACCTCCGTTCGATGCGTA
>CAJBQQ010000297.1 GCA_903957805.1 uncultured Pseudomonadota bacterium
CTACTCTCTTCTAGACTCCAGAACTCTGGAGAGACTGGTAGGGATTGAGTATAATGCCTGCTGCTGGTCGCTACGGTTCATGTACTCACAGATAGCTCTTACTCCCTTAAATACGACCCAGGCAGCCTTCCTGCAACTTGAATTGAATGGCCTCATGGGGATCGGCAATAGTCCACTTAAAGCACTTCAGCAGAGGATCCCTGGCTACACCGATACCAGTCCAACGGCAAGAAACCCGGCGGGCTCTATGAGACCGTGAGCACCAACTCGCAGCCCAACCATCTAATGCTCATCGCGCTCCGACTCCTGAAAGCTCTCGCACGTATGCGTACAAGTTACTCTCACCACCTCCTAGCTCTACTGCTTACTCTGGTAGCCCAGACTACTGCTGCGCAGCAGGTTGCTCATATCGGCAGAATTGCACCGATAGATCGTATCATTGCGGTAATAAACGAAGAGGTCATCACACAGAAAGAGCTTGACGAGATGCTGGGTCATACCATTAGACAATTGCAGACACGTGGCGTACAACCACCCGCGCACGACGTTCTGGAGAAGCAACTGTTGGAGCGGTTTATCATCACGCGGTTACAACTTCAGATGGCAAAGGAAACTGGCCTAGCAGTCAGTGATACTGATCTTGATGATACCCTGCGCCGAATCGCCAAAGAAAACAAGATGTCCCTGCCCGAACTTTATACCGCACTTGAGCGAGATGGGATTAACTTCAATAAGTTCCGCGATGAGATTCGTAATGAGCTGATCGTGACCCGTCTAAAAGAACGTGAGGTGAATAACAGAATCACTGTGACCGAGGGTGAAGTCGACAACTTTCTTCATAACCAAGAGATCTCGGGTGCTGGCGTCAATGAGTACCGTCTTGCTCACATCCTAGTACAGCTACCAGAGCGGGCGGAAGCACCGCAAATCGAGGTCAAATACCGGCGAGCAGAAGCCGCTTTGACTAAATTAAAGAATGGGGTCGAATTTGCTCAAGTAGCTGCTGAATTTTCAGATGCACCAGATGCAATGAAGGGGGGCGTACTTGACTGGCGTCCGAGTACTCAACTACCAACAAAATTTGCCGAGGTACTGGCAACGATGCAGCCAGGGGAATTGACACCCGTCGTTCAGAGCCCAAACGGTTTTTATATTTTTAAGTTACTCGAACGGCGCGGACAGAAAGCAGCCACCGTGATAATAACTCAGACTCAGGCCCGCCATATTCTTGTCAAGACCAACGAGCTGACCTCTGCCAGCGATGCCAGACGTCGAGTTATTGATCTAAAAGAACGATTAGACAATGGCGGTAGTTTTCAGGAACTGGCGAAACTTCACTCTGAGGATGCCAGCGCTTCATCCGGTGGTAGTCTAGGTTGGATCTCGCCCGGGGATACCGTACCCGAGTTCGAACAAGCCCTCAACTCGCTCCAACCCGGACAGATCAGTGAACCAGTGCAATCTCCATTCGGTTGGCATCTGATCCAAGTGGTCGAGCGTCGAACCTTAGACGTGAGTAGCGAACAGCAGCGGAAAACCGCTCGTCAGTCTATCCATGCACGTAAAGCTGACACCGCTTTTCAGGAGTGGCTACAACGACTCCGTGATCGAGCCTATGTCGAATACCGGCTGGAAGAGCGTTAGGTTTCACCTCCCACCGTCCATGACACCGCTCAATCTACCTCACATCCCGACCCTTGCCCTCACCGCTGGCGAGCCTGCTGGAATCGGCCCCGATTTGTGTGTACAGATTGCGCAACGACAACTACCTTGCAAACTAGTAGTCATAGCCGACCGCGATTTGCTTCATCAACGAGCCCAGTTACTACAACTCCCGCTAGAGTTGACAGATTATTTTCCAAATGCTCCAGCTGAGGAAAAGGCAGGGAAACTACAAGTGATTCATGTGCCGCTGAATGAGTCAGCCATTCCCGGTCGGCTCAATCCAGCAAATTCCTGCTATGTACTGAAAACTCTAGATCGCGCTATAGCGGGTTGCAGTAACGGGGAGTTTTCTGCGATGGTCACTGCACCAGTACATAAGGGTGTCATTAACGATGCCGGCATAGCTTTCACTGGCCACACTGAATACCTATCCCAACTCTCTCATAGTCAAACCGTAATGATGCTAGTCGGTGGCGGAATGCGAGTTGCGCTTGCCACCACTCATCTGCCTCTCAAGAAAGTAGCATCAGCCATTACGCATGAGAGTTTGGAGCGACAACTTCGCACCATCCAAAGTGAGTTAATCTCGCGCTTTAACATCA
>CAJBQQ010000298.1 GCA_903957805.1 uncultured Pseudomonadota bacterium
AGAAACGCGTAACCACGTAACCGGTGAGTCAGGATATAGCCCCCAGGCTGCCGCGGGTATCGGTCGAAGTCATACTCGGCATAGTAGTTCCCGGAGGGGATAATGACGGCCAACTTGGGGTCGGCCTCCATCGCGGCACACAACACCGGCAGAAAATCCTCACTCGACTCGGTATCTGAATTGAGTACCAGTACGTAGGTCGCGTCGGAGCGGCCGACTGCTTCATTCACTGACAAACCAAAACCCTGATTCTTCACTGAGTGATGAACACGCACGCGCTCATATGATAATTGGTCAAGCATCTCTCGCGTCTCAGCGCCAGAAGCATCGTCCTGGACATATATGTATCTGATCGACCGACCGAGATGGGCAACGACGGAATCGATACATCGCCGTGTCAGATCGGGCGCATTGTAGACCGGGATTACCACATCGATGGACGGCATTCCTGATTCAATTGTTTCATCTGATAATTTGCTGCGCAACTCCTCTGGCAATGGGACCTGATCATTGCTCTGAATTTCCTTAAGTATCGTTACCTGTTCCGTTTCCTCAGTTGATACTGTCACTGGAAGAACAGATTCCTTCTGTTGAGTCGGAACCGCTGTAGGCTTTGTCCGTACCTGTGACTCCAGCAGCGCCACAAACCGTGGCAACACATCCGGCCCTCCTACATGGAGCATCTCGTCGATGAATCGTTGTCGATGCTCCTCGATATAGAATGAATCACACCCATTTCGAAGAAAACCATCGATCTTTTCATATACGTCATCACGGCAGCGTAACTCTGTCTCGGGCATGTAATGAGCCACCGTTGATCGTCCTGCAATCAGATAGTCAGCCGCTAGGACTGGTTTACCCACCTTAACCGCTTCAAACGAGACCGATGTGGCTAGATCAACAATGACATCGGCCCACTCCAGCAGATGCGCTGAATGAACACCGCCGCCTGCCACGCTCACGTTTGGCAACTTCCGTAGAGAGGAGTCCCTGGTCAGGGTCTGCTGCCAACCACCCCGAGTGTGGGGCTTAATCATCAATTCCACGCCAGGGAAAGAGGCGATCAGTTGTACCACATAGCCGACCTCCTCCCAGAAGGTCGTAAAGTTACTCTTTCTGAGGAACATCAGCACCTTGAGCTTACTATCAGAGCGCGTCAGTGGTGTAGGCGGCAATAAGGTCGCAAGCTTGGTCAACCACTCATCGCAATAGCGCGGCGAACCGAGAACAGCAATCCTCTCGTTATCCATGAAGGGACGGAATCGTCCAGCACACAACTCGTTTGGCACCACCAGCCTGTCAAACATTCGCCCAGCCGAGAATAGAGCATCCGGGCCGAGTTTCAGCTCATTACGTCGTATCAGTTGACTGGCATGGGGACTATCCCCGTGTGGCAATGACACGATACTAAGACCCGCGTCATGCACCATCGACACTACGATCTCGACCCACTCCACGCTGATGGTTGAGTTTCTTTCAACCCAATCAAAAGCCACCACGCCCCCATCGGCCCCCTCAAAAGTACGTGTTAATAAGTGCTGGGTGATTCGACGCCAGATCGGTTCGCGCCTCTTGGCATTGTAGATCTGGGCCACTGCATTAACGATCGGGCCCAGCAGTGGGAGCCTCAACCCGCGGATCAGTAGCAGCATCTGCACACGCCACCTGATGAAGTCAGGAAGAGTCAATAATTCCTGAATATGCGTTACCCGTACACCCGGCAATTTCTTCAAGAACTCGATACGGAAATCATTACGAAAATA
This sequence comes from uncultured Pseudomonadota bacterium, assembly GCA_903957805.1. Taxonomy (GTDB): domain Bacteria; phylum Pseudomonadota; class Gammaproteobacteria; order Burkholderiales; family Nitrosomonadaceae; genus VFJL01. Next base: position 1,764 of record CAJBQQ010000298.1, read on the forward strand.
CTCAAAACCGATCAGAACGACATCGCAGCCATGGCCCGAATCAACCCACTTGGAGATGACCGGAGTAATGTGGTCTACATCGTTATAATGACGAAGAAAGAAGAGGGCTCTCATACCCTTACCCTTAAGGGATTGAAGGTGGGAAAATTATCCATCATTGCTGAATATTCCGGGGCTGGGCTTAGGGATAAAAACGTTCGCAATTTTACACCGGGAGATACTCAATTACCATGCTATTCAATGCCCTGTAGTCCTATCTCGAAATGCCACGTGCAAAATCAGTCGTTTCAGCTTCTCGCAGAGAACCGCCGCTAATGGTAGGATAGCGTTCAGGATGGATGGCCTAGTTCCATTAGGGGCCATTCGATCCGAGAACAGAGTATCGATGGATCATAAATACCAACAAACTTAAACTACCAATGAAAACAATTTCTGTGATACCCGCACGCATGGGCTCATCTCGCTTTCCGGGTAAACCGCTCGCGAAGCTACTGGGGCGCACTATGATTGAGCATATCTATAAGCGCATCACCATGAGCAGCGCGCTTGATGCCACCTATATTGCCACCTGCGATGAGGAGATCCGTCAGGCGGCTCAAAGCTTTGGTGCCAATGTAATCATGACTGCCGACACCCATGAACGTGCCAGCGATCGAGTTGCAGAAGCGGTTGCTGGAATTGAAGCGGATCTCATTGTCATGGTCCAGGGTGATGAACCGATGACACGTCCAGAAAT
>CAJBQQ010000299.1 GCA_903957805.1 uncultured Pseudomonadota bacterium
AGCATTCGCGTGGCAGCAAAAAAAATAAATAGAACAAAGATAATGCTTAGGAGTTGGCTGGGTAATGCACCTGCCAGAGTTGCTCCGCCGAGCGTGCCGATAACTATTCCAGGGGTCAGATACTGTACTACTTGCCAATTTACAGCACCATGGATGTGATGTGTACGCAGGCTAAAGACTGAAGTAAAAATGATCGTGGCCATGGTGGTACCAAGGGCAAGATGCAAAATCCGGTCGGCAGGGAAGTGTTGTGCGCTGAATATAAAGGTGAGTACTGGGACCATGATCAAGCCGCCGCCGATACCTAACAAACCAGCGAAGAAACCGACCACTGCACCCAGAGCCAAGTAGGCCGGCCACCATTCCATATTACTTTTGGTCTCGGTTGAGATTCCGATTTAGCACTGTAGGCCGATTATCATAAGATCCCCATGATGAATTGCCACTCTGAGGGGTCAACTGGGGTAATGGACAGGCGATTGCCTGTCTGCAGAATACGCAGGCTAGATAGGTCTGGGTAACTCCGAAGTTCCTTGATGCCCACTAAACGAGTTTTTTTGATGAATTTCACTTCTACGTTGAACCAGCGTGGATTCTGTGAGGTGGCCTTGGGATCGAAATATTTGCTGGTGGGATCAAACTGAGTGGCATCGGGGTAAGCAAGCTTGCAGACCTCAGCGATACCCGCGATACCCGGTTCAGAGCAGCTAGAGTGATAGAAAAAAACTGAGTCTCCGACGCGCATCTGGTCACGCATGAAGTTGCGTGCCTGATAGTTGCGTACTCCATACCATGCAATGGTTTTCTCGGGTAGTGATGAGAGGTCATCAATACTTACATCGGAAGGTTCAGACTTCATCAGCCAGTAGCGCATGTTCTGAGCTCAGGTGAGGTAATGTAAAGGTCGCGACATAAAAGCGGACGGAATGCTCTTTATGACTTGCAATTAAAGTTCCCCGCAGATGCCGTCAGGCCATTATCTTGAACCGTAGGGTCCAAGGTGGTCTCTTGCCGGACACATCAGGCACTTCCGCAAGGGAAGCGCACAACAGTATCGCATTGGCTCGAAACCATTACTCAAAGAGTTGGTTCAAAGAATATGGGCCTAAACGAACACCGCAGGGAACAACTCTAGCCTATTCTGTATTTAATCAGTGAGCTTGATCAGTACAAAATAGAAAACGGGTGGGGCTGACTTGGGAACCGAAGAACGCTGGCTAAAACAACTTATCCTGTTCCGGCATCGCCGTATCAAGTGATTCCTGCATACGATCGATTCTACGCTTGAATTCACCCATGTCAAATCCACCTCTGATTCTGGTTGTGAGGAGTTCATGGGTAATATTAAGTGCTGCCATGATGGCCACGCGTTCTGAGCCGATGACCTTGCCGCTATCCCTTATTTCGCGCATTTTTTTGTCAAGATAGGAGACCGACTGGAGCAGTTCCTCGCGTTCGTCGTCAGGGCAAGCAACACGGAATTCGCGCCCCATGATAGTCACGTTTATGGTCTTACTGGTGGTCATGTTTCGTTTTCTGGAATTTGGGTCAGGAGAGCCTCCAAACGGCTAGTGGCAGTGCTAATTTTGGAGGACAGATGCTTGTTTTCACTGGTGGCGGTAGCGAGCTGCTGGCGTAATTGGATATTCTCCGATCGTAGTCGTCGGCACAGTTGCACGAATAAATTTATTTTATCTTCCAGCGATTTAAGCTCTGCTTCCATCGGTGCACTATAGTTTGAAAATCCCCATTGAGTCAACTGGTAACGGGATTTTTTAAATGTTAATTCAAGTAGTCTATAAGGCCAAGATAGGGCGTTCGGTTGATCAGTCAGATCGGCTTCTTAGATACTGCTGGATATCGAACAACTTTTGATCTGCCGACCTTAATGTGACTATTCGACCGATTGACAATAGCTGGTTAGCGAGTGCTTACATCGTCGGATAGAACCCAAAGGAGGTATATGTCCACAATACCTTCTGGCGAAGGTTTAAGGTGTTTGGGGCGACGTTAAGGGGAGCTGGGGAGGGTAGCGTATAACAAGATCAAGATCCTGTAAAAGCCTCTACTCATGAGAGTTTCTGGTCTCCAACACAGTGTCGCAGAAAGTGGCACTCAGATATTTTAAGTGCTGCATCTGGCAATCCAGGTAGCGTCTCTATCTCATCGCTCCCTGATTCTGATATTGTGCGCCCATGCAGAACACACAGACCATGACTGGACGCAGATTGTATAGACACTTGGCAGACTATCTCGCGCCTTGTTGGGGAATGATCGCAGTAGGGGTCCCGAGCATGGTGCTGATGGCGGTCACCGAACCGGCATTGCCGATCTTACTGAAACTGATACTAGATGGAACGTCCGTCAAACCGGATCATGAGCTGCTACCACTGCTGCCGCTGGCGATCATGGTGTTTTTTGCAATGCGGGGGGGTGCAAGCTACTGCAGTCGGTATGCGTTTCACTGGGTAAATGGCAGACTAGCGGCAGACTTACGGGTAGCTCTGTTCGAGAGGCTGTTGATGCTACCTACACGGTATTACGCGGATCACTCAAGTGAGGATCTTGTCGCCAGCGTTATTTCTGATACGAGTCGGGCCGTTGATACCGTTACAACTGCTGTTACTGCTCTGGCAAGGGATGGACTGACCATCATCGTGTTGCTGGCGTGGATGCTCTATCTAGACTGGAGAT
>CAJBQQ010000300.1 GCA_903957805.1 uncultured Pseudomonadota bacterium
CGTGGCCTCTTGTGTGGTCTACGACAACTTTGCGATGCGTAACTCTGAGTATCGCCGATACAATATCACTGGCATCACCCCTGGTGATGACTATGCGGCGATGAGGGATGCCCTTTCAAGGAGATACCACAAGGTTGCTGAGGGGGAGGGTAGGCTGCCTGATCTGATCTTGATCGATGGCGGCAAGGGTCAGGTCAGCATCGCCCAGGAGACTCTGATAGAGCTCGGTCTGAGTGGTGCTAACATTCTGGGTGTTGCGAAGGGCGAGGAACGTAAGCCCGGGTTGGAACAATTGATCATTCCCGGCATCAAAAAGCCGCTACAATTACCTAAAGATCATCCGGGCCTGCATCTGATCCAGCAAGTTCGAGATGAGGCACACCGTTTTGCAATCCAGGGTCACCGAGCTCGGCGCGGGAAGACCCGCACCAGTTCAAGCCTTGAGCAGATTCAGGGTATCGGTGCGAAGCGTCGACAGAATCTGCTCTCGCGTTTTGGTGGATTGAAGAGTGTTCTGACTGCGAGTATCGAGGAGTTACAGCAGACGGAAGGGATTAGCCGCTCTCTGGCAGAAAAAATTTATAAGGAACTGCATTGATTCTTGCTCTATCAGTTGAAATTCTGAACTGTATTTCAGCGTCATATCCTCCGTCTCATGCCATTTAATCTACCCAACATTCTGACCTGGTTGAGGATACTTGCGATCCCATTATTCGTTGGGATCTTCTATTTCCCACCTTCATGGTTATCACACTCTGACCAGAACCTGATCGCGGCAGCCATTTTTGCCGGTGCGGCAGTCACAGACTGGTTGGATGGTTATCTTGCAAGGGTATTGAACCAGACCTCGGCATTTGGTGCATTCCTCGACCCGGTTGCAGACAAGCTGATGGTTGCAGCAGCGCTGGTTGTTCTGGTTCAACTGGAACGTCTTGATGCACTGGTCGCTTTCATCATTATCGGTCGTGAGATCACCATCTCAGCGCTACGAGAGTGGATGGCACAGATCGGTAAGAGCAAGAGTGTCGGTGTCTCATTCATGGGGAAAATAAAAACGGCCTCGCAAATGGTTGCAATCCCGTTGCTCCTCTATCACGACCCGGTCGGTGACCTCAACCCGCAAGAGGTAGGGACATGGTTCATCTATCTTGCTGCGGTATTGACGTTATGGTCCATGGCCTATTACCTGAAGGTTGCAATTCCACAGGCATTGAAGCACGGTTAATCGTATTTGAAGAAGGCGTTTCTGAGCGCCTTTCCTTGACAAAAACAGCAGCATCTCTATAATCCTTGCTTTGTTTTCGAGCTGTCTCAGGAAATACTTGAGTAGTTCATTTGCGGGAATAGCTCAGTGGTAGAGCACAACCTTGCCAAGGTTGGGGTCGCGAGTTCGAGCCTCGTTTCCCGCTCCAACTTTCAGGAGCAACGGATTTTTTGGCATGAGACCACACGCACACAGTCTGCGTGCTCATCACTGAAAGATTAGCTTCTATTTTCAGTTCTAAATGTAGCATTGTTACGTAGCATACTTCCCTGGCTGAACAGCAAGGGCGGGGTGGCAGAGTGGTCATGCAGCGGCCTGCAAAGCCGTGGACGCCGGTTCGATTCCGACCCCCGCCTCCAATTAGTAGTTCTAAGCCTTCCTAAGAAGTCCTAAAACCCGCATGAATAAACTCATAGCGGGTTTTTATTTTCCTAAACGTCCCGATGTTAATGCCAGGAATGTCCTACAGACCGAGTAGTGTCGTTTTTATTTGGTTTGATGGAAGCAGGTGCGAGAATTGTTCTTCTGTACAGACCATATCTCTGAGTTCTCTCGTCTCGCCATTTTTATTCTTAAACGTACCTGTAAATACGCCGGTAGGAGCACTCACTGTAACATTTATGACCCCCTCATCAAGGCTAGCGCTCCCATAGAATTTGCCTGCGGTTATCTTAGTTAATTCACCGGGTGTGTCATTTATTATTAATTTCTTACGTCTAGGTTCCATCTTCAAGAAGAAGAGTTCTTCATGTTCCGCCGTACATATTAGGTTAACGTTCCATCCTCGTGAGAGTTTATTGAGTTCTGTTTTAATGGTTTGTGGGAACTTATCCTGACACATCACGCGCACTTTATTAACAGCTTGTTTTGTTGCCGCCTTTTTTATGTTTTCTGAAACACACTCGTCATGAGTTGGCAGTTCCAGAGGGTGTGCATTTGATATCCCGGATGAGATCACCGTAAGATGAGCTGTGATGAGCATGTGTTTCAAGTAGGAATTTTTATTCGCCGTATTAAACTCTATTTTTTTGAAGATCATTGGTCACCGTGAGGTTTATCAATATGGGTTTTTACATATTTTAGTCAACGAATTCCATTTAAAGTTCAATGGCTAATTTCAAATAACCAGCAATATGACAGCCCTTTCATGACATACAGTTTTTTTATAACGTGATGGGCTTGTGCTATCGAGGAGTGAGGGGTTTGGATAAACAGCCACTGAATAGAGCTGAGCGATTGCGGATATGTGGATTATGAGTGTGGCGGAGTAAAACTGACCGTATTTAAGGTTCTAGGAACTCTTTTCTGTGGGAGTGAGATGTGCAAGTCACTGCATCGTGTGAGTATAGGGCGACTCTTTTTTCTACCGACTTCATTTGCTACTGTAACCAAGCTTCTCCAGACGGTTAATGTCTTGGATGACTACGGCACTACTTAACCCCGTCCGAAATGCGGCCCATTCTGAATCGGTCTCCTCGAATGGTGGGGATGACCTATGATAAAGCCAAAAAATTAGACTGTCCCAAAAACTCACTGGGCAAGGGTATGGTCATTTCGGGATGAAACTCTCGAAATGACGACACGCCGAGAATGGTAGAATAGTATTTGTTTCAGCTTGGTATGCTTTTTGTATTAACGGGTACCCCTGTATAATCAAATCGGGGTCATGTTGAGCGTATCTAGTTGCAATCGGTGATTGGATGATTTGCAAAAAGAATCATTAAATCATTAGTTAAGTCTACGTGCCTCGATGGTGAAATTGGTAGACACAAGGGACTTAAAATCCCTCGGCTGGAAACGGCTGTGCCGGTTCGACTCCGGCTCGAGGCACCAAACAGTCGGCATGGGCAGTGGTTCTACGGGTGGTCTGGCACAAATCTGGCACACTTTTTTACTTCTTCTCACGATACCGCTCGACCCAGTCTACAATTTCCTCGGCTTTCCAGCGCGGGTGACCACGGCTCGAGGCACCAAACAGTAGTTTAGAAGTACCATACAATCCCCCTTCGAACGTAATATCCATGACAGACTTTACACGGGTTGTCCTATACACATCCCCTGACGGGAGTGCTAAATTTCGTGAAGAGAGGTTAGATCTTCCTGAGGGGGGACCTGATGCCATGCTCTCAAGACTGCAGCCCTCGTCTGGTTATCAGATTCGGTTCAGTCCGGTCGGATTTCGAAGTCAATTTCACTGCACCACAACCCCTCAATACGTCTTCATTCTCTCGGGTGAAATGGAGATCGGATTGCATGACGGTACATCGAGGGTATTCTGTCCTGGTCAGCACTTCTACTCAGCAGATACATTACCCACCGGGGAAGTATTCGATTCGAGTATTCACGGACACTGGAGCCGTCAGACCGGTCCAGATTCTCTGGTCACTCTATTCTTGAGATCGGATGAACCATTGTATTGAGTGTGATGTAGTGATGTCACCTGTTTACGTACCTACATCCGTTTCAATATAACACCTCCTGATAGCAATACTCGGTTACAGAACAGACTCATTCCCATCTAAGATTTAAGCTCTTATTCTGTGACTTCTATTCCTGAGAGGGGTAGA
>CAJBQQ010000301.1 GCA_903957805.1 uncultured Pseudomonadota bacterium
CCTGGTGGATCTATCGGCACGACTACGTGAGCCTGGATATGAATACAAGGCCACTCTTGAGTCTGAAATGGATGCAGCGGTAGCGGGAGGAATCACGAGCCTTGCATGCCCACCCGACACCGACCCGCCACTCGATGAGCCAGGTCTGGTGGAGATGCTTAAACACCGAGCACGGAGCCTGAACCAGGCCCGGGTCTATCCCATTGGTGCGCTGACTCAAGGTCTAAAGGGGAAACACCTAACCGAAATGGCTGAGCTGAGAGATGCGGGTTGTGTCGCTTTTGGTCAGTCGGATGCGCCCCTCACTGATACGCTGGTAATGATGCAATCGATGCAGTATGCCGCCACCTTCGGCTTTGGTGTATGGCTGCGACCTCAGGATATGAGCCTCTCCAATAACGGAGTGGCTCACGATGGTGAAGTGGCAACTCGGTTGGGACTTCCACCAATCCCCGTATGCGCAGAAACGATTGCTCTATCGAACATCATACTGCTGGCAAGAGAAACCGGTGCCAAGGTACACCTGTGCCGACTATCCAGCGCTGAAGGGGTCTCCATGGTCCGAGTGGCCAGGAAGCAAGGTCTGTCCATCACCTGCGATGTTGCGATCAATCATATGCATCTCTCCGAGATGGATATCGGCTTCTTTGATTCAAATTGTCATCTTGTGCCGCCGCTACGCGGACTGAGTGATCGAGATGCGCTACGTGCGGGCCTGATGGACGGTACCATAGATGCAGTCTGTTCAGACCACACACCGGTGGATGAAGACGCTAAGCTACTGCCTTTCGGCGAAGCTGAAGTCGGTGCTACCGGTCTAGAATTGCTGCTGCCGCTTACTCTAAAGTGGGCCCTAGAAATGAAATTGCCGCTGTCTACAGCCATCGCCAAGATTACCGTAGAGCCTGCAAAAATACTGGGTATAGATGCCGGTCATCTCTCCCCCGCTACCGCCGCTGATTTATGTATTTTTGATCCAAACCAGTACTGGAAGGTGGAGCCTGCCGCACTTAAAAGCCAAGGGAAAAATACACCATTCTTAGGAATGGAGTTACAGGGCAGAGTGAAATACACTCTGGTCGATGGCAGCATCGTATATGAACGTTAGCCACTGGTTGTGATGGCTATCCGTTCCTCTCGTCTCAAATAGTCAAAACTACCCTCCCCCATAGGACAGCATGATCAATCCCCTGCTTGATTTCTCCGGGCTACCGCGCTTTGCGGATATCCGTACCGAACATATCACCCCTGCAATAGAGCAACTAATTAGCTCTGGTCGTGCAGCAACCGAACGAGCACGCAACGACAGTGTTGCTCCGACCTGGCAGAACTTTGTTCTGCCGATGGAGGATGCGAATGAGCGCTTATCACGAGCCTGGGGACAGGTATCTCACTTGAATGCCGTGATGAACAGCCCGGAACTGAGAGATGTATACAACACCAATCTGCCACTGATCACCCAGTACTTCGCTGAACTGGCACAAGACCAAGTACTCTTCGAGAAATTCAAGCGACTCCGCAACAGTCTAGAATTTGACCAGCTAGACCGTGCCCGCAAAAAAATAGTTGAAAACGAGTTACGAGACTTTCGTCTGGGTGGGGCAGAGTTATCACCCGAAAAAAAGGAACGCTTTCTCCGCATTCAGGAAGAGTTGTCTGCTCTCTGCGCCAGATTCAGTGACAATCTATTAGATGCAACCAATAGCTTTTCGCTGATTATCGACAGCCCTGATGAAGTATCCGGCATTCCGGATGATGTGCTACAAACGGCCCAAGAAGCCGCGGAAGATGATGGCACCCCCTCCTCGATGCATCAAGATGAAGAACAGAATCAAGATCACACGAAAGTTAAAAGTGTTACTCCAGCGAAAGATCGCTGGAAGTTCACACTTCATGCGCCCTCCTATCAACCCGTCATGCAATACGCCGACTCACGAGAGCTCCGTGAGAAGATGTACCGAGCCTACTCAACCCGTGCTAGTGAGATCGGCATAACCGCCACCATCAATAATGAGGCGGATTGGGACAATACCCCTCTCATTGTTAAGATCCTCACGTTGCACCAAGAGGAGGCGCGGTTACTTGGATTTGACTCCTATGCTGAAGTATCTCTGGCAACGAAGATGGCCACCACTCCCTTACAGGTACTGGACTTCCTCAGCGAACTTGCTGCCAAGGCTCGACCTTATGCCGAGAGAGACCTGCAAGAGTTACGTCAGTTTGCTGCGAACAAGTTAGGGTTACAAAATCTAGAGTCATGTGACCTGGCCTACGCCAGTGAAAAATTACGCCTTGAACGCTACGCATTCTCCGACCAAGAAGTGAAACAGTACTTCCCGGAAGACAAGGTCTTGCCGGGCATGTTCAAGCTGGTAGAGAGTCTTTACGGCATTACCATTGCACCTGCAGAAGAATCCTCTGGCATTCAGCTCTGGCACCCTGATGTAAAATTTTTCAATATCAGTGACACTGAAGGGA
>CAJBQQ010000302.1 GCA_903957805.1 uncultured Pseudomonadota bacterium
TCATGCAGTTTTCTTTTTGTCCGTGACGGAAAATCCGCGCTTAAGGTGCACTAATAATAAAGAAACGGCTGCCGGCGTCATACCTGAAATACGCGATGCTTGGCCTACTGTTTCAGGTTTATGCAGATTCAACTTTTGCTGCACTTCGCTCGAGAGACCCCGAACAGAAGCATAATCTAGGTCCTGGGGCAACCGAGCCTCTTCATGTTGCAAATGCCGAGCCACCTCATCCTTCTGCCGTTCAATGTAGCCAGAATACTTCGCTTTGATCTCAACCTGCTCTGCTACCACGACATCCAGAGTCCGGGAGTCGTCAGGCACTAATGCCGCCAGGTCCGCATAGGTCACTGATGGGCGACGCAGCAACTCATATAAAGAGTATTCCCGTTCAAGTGGTTTCCCCAGCACTCTTAAAATATCGGCTTCAAACATAGGACTTATATTCATCTTTGGGTTGACCCAGACCGATTTCAACCTTGCTTCCTCTTCTGTAATTGCTTCACGCTTTTTATTAAATGCAGCCCAACGCACCTCATCCACCACACCCAAGGTATGCCCGATCTCGGTCAAACGTAGGTCAGCATTATCCTCCCTTAGCTGGAGTCGATACTCTGCCCGACTGGTGAACATCCTGTAAGGCTCAGTAACGCCGCGGGTGATGAGATCATCCACCAGTACACCCAAATATGCCTCATCACGTCGCGGACACCATGCATCGACCCCTTGCAGCTTACGGCTGGCATTGATGCCGGCCAAAAGACCTTGCGCGGCAGCCTCTTCATAGCCGGTCGTTCCATTGATCTGTCCCGCAAAGAACAATCCCTCTACCGACTTCGTTTCAAGAGAGCTCTTAAGTCCTCGCGGGTCAAAGTAATCATATTCAATTGCATACCCAGGTCTCGTAATATGCGCATTTTCCAGTCCCTTAATAGACCGCACCAGATCAACCTGCATATCAAACGGCAGACTGGTCGAGATTCCATTTGGATATACTTCGTGCGTGTGAAGCCCTTCCGGCTCAAGAAAGATCTGGTGCGACGCCTTGGAAGAGAACCTCACCACCTTGTCCTCGATCGAGGGACAATAGCGCGGGCCCATTCCCTCAATTGTGCCCGTAAATAAGGGAGACCGATCTAATCCGGCGCGAATAATATCGTGCGTCCTACCGTTTGTTTGTGTAATCCAGCAAGATAATTGACGTGGATGCTGAGAGACAGACCCCATGAATGAAAATACTGGCGCGGGCTCATCCCCACGCTGTTCCTCCATAACCGAATAGTCAATACTGCGCCCATCTATCCTTGGCGGAGTACCCGTCTTCAAACGCCCTACGGGTAGACTCATCTCCCGCAAACGATGCGCGAGACTGATAGATGGCGGGTCACCGGCCCTCCCTGCCTGAAAACTACTTGGTCCAATATGCGCCAATCCACCAAGAAAAGTTCCCGCGGTTAAGACCACAGCCCGCGCAGAAAACCTTACCCCCATCTGCGTGACGACTCCCGTGACCCGGTCACCCTCAAGGGTCAAATCATCCACCGCCTGCTGGAATAAACAAAGATTCGGCTGATTCTCCAATCGTTGTCGGATCGCCTGCCGATAGAGCATCCGGTCTGCCTGTACGCGGGTCGCCCGTACCGCGGGCCCCTTACTTGAGTTAAGTATTCGAAATTGCAAACCGGACTCATCAGCTACCGCAGCCATAACCCCCCCGAGCGCATCCAGCTCTTTGACTAAATGGCCCTTGCCAATCCCGCCGATTGAGGGGTTGCACGACATTTGCCCCAATGTCTCAATATTATGTGATAGCAATAACGTCCTTTGGCCCATCCGTGCGGCCGCCAAGGCTGCCTCAGTCCCAGCATGGCCACCACCCACCACAATCACATCGAAATTTTCTGAGGAGAACATTAATTCAACGGTTATTATATTTCTAGAAGGAAAGCATTCTACGACAAAACCAAGGAAGGTGTAACCGCTCCAGTTTTGGCAAAGATCAGAACGACCATGAGAACAGCAGATGTTTCACGTGAAACCCCCAAGACAGGGGGCAGACTTTAGATTACTTGCCAATACAAAACTGAGAAAATATCTCTCCCAGTAAAGCGTCGGCGCTGAACTCACCTGTGATGGATGATAGTGCGCGCTGTGAAAGCCTCAATTCTTCCGCAAGCAATTCCAACTGGGTTTCGCTCTTAACCATTTCAGTGGCGGCCTCTAGGTGTCCATGGGATTCTGAGAGCGCCAGTAGATGCCGGCGCCTCGCCATGAACAAGCCCTCTCCAGCAAGATTAGCCCGCCACCCAATGGCTTCAAGCACGCCTTGCCGGAGCAAGTCAACACCAGCACCGGTCTTTGCAGAAAGGTAAATTTCTGGCCCGCCTTTAGAAGAATTAATGTGCGGCTCATCGCCCAAAATGTCGATCTTATTAAAGACCTGGATCACAGGCAATCCGGATGGAAAGCTATCGACTATCGCTCGATCCTCGGCGGCAGCGCCAGAACTTGCGTCCATCAACAACAAGGCGAGATCCGCGCTCTCAATGGCCGCGAGTGTGTGCTCAATTCCGATCTTTTCAACCGGATCATGTGTCTCCCGTAGACCGGCAGTATCTATAAGCTGTAAAGACACGCCCTCAAGAGTAATCTCTTGACGTATAGCATCTCGGGTGGTGCCGGGAATTTCCGTTACAATCGAAATGACATCGCCAGCTAAACGATTCATTAGACTAGACTTGCCAACATTGGGCCGGCCCACGAGCACGACACGCCCCCCCTCTCGAAGCAAGCTACCCTGCTTAGCTGACGTAAGCACACACTCAAGCTGGGCCTTAATGTCGTTGAGCTTCGCGCACAAACCACTCTGATGCAACAAACCCGTCTCTTCCTCAGGAAAGTCCAGCGTCGCCTCAACGATCATGCGCAAGCCGGTCACGGAATCTACCAGCTTTAAAATGGCAGCCGAGAAATCGCCTTGCAGCGAACGAACAGCGCAGCGGGCCGCCGCACTACTACTGGCATCAATAATGTCAGAAACGGATTCAGCCTGAGCAAGGTCGATCTTATTATTAAGGAATGCTCTCAGGGTAAATTCCCCTGGGCGTGCTAGGCGAGCGCCTGCAGCTAGGCACCGAGAAAGCAAGAGCTTCATAATCTCCAGGCCGCCATGGCCCTGAAGCTCCAACACATCCTCTCCGGTATACGAGTGTGGTCCCGGGAAATAAAGAGCAATCCCGTTGTCTATCGTTAACCCATCATCGTCTCGGAATGCACATAGGGTAGCGTGCCTCTGTCTAGGAATACAACCCAACATAGCTAGCGACAAGGGCTTCAAATCTGTGCCAGAAATCCGAACTACGCCGATACCCCCACGCCCTGTCGGGGTGGCAATGGCGGCAATAATATCGGTAGTGGGCATTAGGCGGCGTAAACTGAAGCGGGAAACAATACATCAGTTGCGAATTGACGATCGTTTCACAAGAAAGCACTAAAAAACCAAAACAAACCCACGAAAAACAACTACTTCTTCATGTTCGGGGTAGTGGCGGCCGTAGCGGCGGCGCGTTCAATCATCCGTGTGATCTGCCATTGCTGTGCAATAGAAAGGATATTATTTGTTAACGAATACAGCACTAGTCCAGCGGGGAAAAAGAAAAAGAACACACTAAAAGCGAATGGCATTATTTGCATCACTTTAGCCTGCATCGGATCAGCAGGGGCCGGACTTAACTTCGCTTGAAAATACATAGAGATCCCCATAATAATGGGCATAACATAATAAGGGTCAGGCGAGGACATATCCTCAATCCAGAGGATAAAGGGCGAGTATCTTAGCTCCACACTAGCAAGCAATACCCAAAATAAAGAGATAAATACCGGGACTTGGACAAGAATGGGCAAACAGCCACCCAGTGGGTTAATTTTTTCAACCTTGTAAAACTCCATCATCTTTTGGTGCATCACCTGTCGGTCACTGCCGTGTTGCTCGCGCAACTTCTGGAGCCTCGGGCCAACAACACGCATCTTGGCCATAGACCTATATCCCGCTGCCGATAAGGGAAAGAAAACCAACTTAACCGAGAGCGTTAAAAGAATAATTGAAACGCCCCAATTTCCGGTCATGGAGTGATACACAGAAAGAAGCCAAAATAAAGGTGCGCCAATCACGGTAAGCCAGCCGTAATCAACAGTAAGATCTAAACCGGGGGCAAGAGAGGCAAGCTTACTCTGCTCCTGAGGGCCAACATAAAGCGGAACATCGACAACCTTCGTCTCTCCTTGTTCAATGACACCTGCAGGAACTATGACGCCGGCGGTATACCTATTCTCACTGAGTTTCTTCGCGTAGTATTCACGCGGGGTTTTATCTGAGGGTAGCCAAGCAGTGACAAAGTAATGCTCCAACATGGCAATCCA
>CAJBQQ010000303.1 GCA_903957805.1 uncultured Pseudomonadota bacterium
ACTGCAAGTGACTCACCCGCAATCACAGACAGATTGATATCATGCAGGATGACCAGCTCATCACTCCCGGTACTGACTTGCTTGGTCAGTGCAGTTGCCTGCACAATAGGACTTAAATTTGGCTCTTCTCTCATGAAATATTTCCTGATTATTCTGTGTATTCTATCAGGCGCAGCCTCCCTCAATGCGGTGGCTGCGAATGCCTCCCCCCCATCCGGCGCTGTCATGGTCTTTGGGGATAGTATCTCATCCGGTTATGGACTCCCCCCCGGATCGGGTTGGGTCAGCCTTTTAAGTAAAAGACTTCAAGAACGCATTCCATCACACCCCGTGGTTAATGCCAGTATCAGTGGGGATACCACCTCAAGCGGTCTTGCCCGGATCGAGCAATCGCTGCAAACCCACCGTCCCGAGATTGTGATCATCGAGCTCGGTGGGAATGATGGTCTGAGGGGATCATCCATTGAATCAATTATCCGTAACCTTGAGAACCTGATCGAATCCTGTCACCGGCGTCAAGCCAAGGTCCTCTTGGTTGGGATGCATCTCCCCCCCAATTATGGGGCGACCTATACTCAAAAATTCCAAGAGATCTTCCCCCAACTCGCGAAGAAATATCAGATCAAGGTCGTCCCATTCCTGTTAAAAGGTTTTGGCGATCAGCGTGAATTCTTTCTAGCGGATGGAATACACCCGAATGCGCAGGCTCAGGAGAAGATTCTTGAGAATGTATGGCCCACTCTTCGGGGGATGATGAAGTAATCACTTTGTCCGAATTCTTCTTAAAATATCCCATTGAACTTACCCTCTGTCGGGCTATACTCTTCATTTGAGGGTGTGGCCGCCACACAGCGACCCCGACCCGGGATTATTCTTCATCCAGACTCACCCAGATTCACCCGATTCCTATTCTTAAACTCTAACCCTAAAAAACATCATGATGACACCCTTCCTCGGCGAATTAATTGGCACCTGTATCTTGGTAGTCCTAGGCGACGGGATTGTCGCTAATGTGGTCCTGAACAAGACCAAGGGTCATGGGAGTGGTTGGATTGCGATCACATTGGGTTGGTCGATGGCGGTCTTTGTTGCTGTCTACTCGGTCGCAGCGGTGAGTGGTGCCCATATCAACCCCGCTGCCAGTATCGCTCTGGCCGCATCCGGCAAGTTCCCATGGGCAGATGTTCCACTCTACATTGCAGGACAGATGATCGGTGCCATGATCGGCGCTCTGATCGTGTGGATCAGCTACCGACAACACTTTGAAGCAACACTCGATGGGGATGCCAAGCTCGCGGTATTCTGTACCGGTCCTGCGATCAGGAGCCCACTCAATAACCTCGCATCCGAGATAATTGGAACGTTCATCCTGATATTCGGGGTTCTGAGCATGGTATCCCCCCAGAGTAGCCTCGGTTCACTAGATGCACTCCCTGCGGCATTGCTGGTTCTGGGTATCGGACTCTCACTCGGCGGAACCACCGGATTCGCGATCAACCCAGCGCGTGATCTGGGACCCCGTATCATGCATGCCATACTCCCGATCTCAAACAAACGAGATAGCGACTGGGGCTATTCCTATATCCCGGTGGTGGGTCCTATCGCCGGAGGATTACTGGCTTCATTTGTCCATGGGCTCTTGTGATCGAGTATCCTTTCGCCTGCATTCATCATGAATGACTATCAGAATATTCTCTTAGCGGTAGACCTCTCTCATGACGATGAGCAGGTCATCAGTAAGGCGCAGCGGATTGCAGATCAGTACGGGTCAAGGATCTTCATCATCCATGTTCTGGATAACATCCCCATGCCTGATACCGCGTATGGAACAGAGATCCCTCTGTATGAAGGACTCAATGATGAACTTCTTAACGTAAAAAAAACGAGGTTAAGTCAGATTGGGGAGGGGTTAAGTCTGGACTCATCCCGAGTCAGGATGGTCTGGGGATTACCGCATCAGGAGATCATTCGGATGGCTGAAGAGGAGTCGACAGATCTGATCATTGTCGGGTCTCACGGACGACATGGACTCGCTCTACTACTCGGCTCTACCGCGAGTGGGGTACTCCACCACTCACCCTGCGACGTCCTGGCTGTCCGACTTCGTTGAGGCTCCCCTCTG
>CAJBQQ010000304.1 GCA_903957805.1 uncultured Pseudomonadota bacterium
TTCAACCAATCCCTATAATGTTGTGAGAGCAACCCTTCATGGATTGCAGTTGATGAATACCCCGTCCGACATTGCTGCCAAGCGCGGTAAGAGTGTGGAAGAGATCATGGGGACGGCAAAATGAGTGAGACCGGCAAAAAGATTAAGCTGACTCTGATTAAGAGCATCATCGGGACCAAGCAATCACACCGAGCAACCGTTCGCGGCTTAGGACTCAAGGGTGTGAACAGCAAGTCTGAATTAGAGGACACGCCATCAGTTCGTGGAATGATTAATAAAGTCTATTACCTCGTTAAAGTTGAGGCCTAGAGATGAGACTCAATACAATTAAGCCGAGTGAGGGTTCCAAGCACGCGAAGAGACGTGTCGGTCGTGGAATCGGTTCTGGGATTGGTAAGACTGCAGGTCGGGGTCATAAAGGTCAAAAATCACGTACCGGTGGCTTTCATAAGGTTGGATTTGAAGGGGGTCAGATGCCTCTTCAACGTAGACTGCCCAAGCGTGGTTTCATCTCACCAACACGGGGTGATACGGTCGAAGTCCGTCTTTCTGATCTGAACCGCTTACCGGTTGATACGATTGATATCCTGGTACTCAAGCAATCAGGAGTAGTTCCGGGTGGGGCGCTTTTTGCCAAGGTCATACTATCGGGCAAGATTGAACGTGCCATCACGTTACAAGGGATTGCAGTGACTAAGGGTGCTAAGGCAGCCATCGAGACTGCCGGTGGCAGCATCGGCGCAGTATAAGGTCGGGGATAGAGATTGGCCGCTAACGATTCTCTGAGAGGTCTTTCCGGAAAGCTGGGGGATTTGAAGCGCCGGCTCTGGTTCTTGGTTCTGGCGCTGGTCGTCTACCGGATCGGGGCTCATGTTCCGGTTCCGGGGATAGATCCAGTCGTGCTGAAGGACTTATTTGACTCTCAGCAGAGCGGCATACTCGGGATGTTTAACATGTTCTCCGGGGGAGCGCTCTCTCGCTTTTCAATATTCGCTCTCGGGATCATGCCCTATATCTCGGCATCGATCATCATGCAATTGGGGACGGTGGCATTTCCGTATTTGGAAGCGCTGAAGAAAGAGGGTGAGGCGGGTCGTCGTAAGATCACTCAGTACACCCGTTACGGGACACTGGGTCTTGCTCTTGTTCAAGGTTATGGAATATCGATTGCACTGCAATCACAGGCTGGGTTAGTAATACAGCCCGGTCCGATGTTCATGATGACGACCGTGATTACACTGGTCACAGGAACTATATTTTTGATGTGGTTGGGCGAGCAGATTACAGAGCGCGGTATCGGCAATGGAATCTCTCTGATCATTTTTGCGGGGATTGTTGCAGGACTACCCAGCGCGATCGGGGGAACTCTTGATCTAGTCAGTACCGGCGCGATGCACTTCCTGGTTGCTCTTGGAATATTTGCAGCAGTGGCACTGGTCACAGCATTCGTCGTATTTGTAGAGAAGGGCCAGCGGAAGATACTGGTCAATTATGCTAAGCGTCAAGTCGGTAATAAGGTGTATGGCGGTCAGAGCTCCCATCTTCCCTTAAAGCTGAATATGGCTGGGGTCATACCACCGATCTTTGCTTCGAGCATGATTCTTTTCCCTGCGACACTGGCAGGATGGTTCGCGACCGGTGAGTCAATGGCATGGCTCAAAGATATCAGCGGAGCGCTGTCTCCAGGGCAACCGGTCTATGTACTGTTATATGCAGCGATGATTATATTTTTCTGTTTCTTCTATACCGCCTTGGTGTTTAATCCTAAGGAAACGGCTGAGAATCTGAAGAAGAGTAGTGCATTCATTCCCGGAATACGTCCGGGTGAGCAGACTGCTAAGTATATTGAAAAGATCATGCTCCGTCTGACCTTGGCAGGTGCTCTTTATGTGACATTGGTCTGCTTGTTGCCTGAGTTTCTGATTCTGAAGTGGAACGTACCATTCTACTTTGGTGGAACATCACTACTCATTATTGTGGTGGTGACGATGGACTTCATGTCACAGGTCCAGTCGCATGTCATGTCACAACAGTATGAAAGCCTCTTGAAGAAAACGAATTTCAAGGGTGGCGGTGGATTGCCGGCGCGGTAGAGTCGAATAAGGATAGGATGGCAAAGGAAGAAACGATACAGATGCAAGGCGAGATCCTGGAGACGTTGCCCAACGCAACATTCAGAGTCAAGCTCGAAAACGGACATGTCGTTCTCGGTCACATCTCAGGCAAGATGAGGATGCATTACATCAGAATTTTACCGGGTGATAAGGTGACGGTTGATCTGACACCATATGATTTAAGCAGGGCACGGATCACCTTCCGTGCCAAGTAGTGCAAGGAGAAGAAGATATGAAGGTATGGGCATCAGTTAAAAAGATTTGCCGTAATTGCAAGATCATCCGGCGACACCGCGTTGTCCGTGTGATTTGTACCGATCCGCGGCATAAACAGCGCCAAGGTTGAATGGGCAGTCAGGTCATTCGGTGTTATAATTTTGCACTTTTATTTGTAGGATAAAAACGTATGGCCCGTATCGCTGGGGTAAATATCCCGAATCATCAGCACGCAGAGATTGCATTAACGTCGATCTATGGTATTGGTCGGACACGAGCACGCCAGATCTGTGCCTCACTCGGTATCGCTGGATCTACCAAGATCAAGGATATCACCGACGCTCAGATGGAAAAGGTTCGTGACAGCGTTGCCAAGTTTACGGTCGAGGGTGATCTTCGCCGTGAAGTATCGATGAATATCAAGCGTTTGATGGATCTTGGATGTTACCGGGGTACACGTCATAGACGCGGTCTTCCGGTCAGGGGTCAGAGGACTCGTACCAATGCCAGGACACGTAAGGGTCCACGTAAGGCGGTTCGTTCTACCAATGCAAAGCCAGCCTCAAAATAAATCTGAGAATTTGAAGAATTTAAGCCGTAATGTAAAGGAATAGCCAGACATGGTAAAAGCAGCTACCCGGGTAAGAAAGAAGATCAAGAAGAATGTGGCGGAAGGGATCGCCCATATTCATGCCTCCTTTAATAATACGATCGTGACGATCACCGACCGTCAAGGTAATGCACTCTCCTGGGCCACTTCTGGTGGGGCGGGGTTTAAGGGTTCACGTAAGAGCACTCCATTCGCAGCCCAGGTCGCGGCAGAACAAGCCGGCAAGGTTGCACAAGAGTGTGGCGTTAAGAATCTCGAGGTACGGATCAAGGGACCCGGACCCGGGCGCGAATCTGCTGTACGTGCATTAAATGCAGCGGGCTTTAAAATCACCAGTATTTCGGATGTGACGCCGGTTCCACATAATGGATGCCGTCCACCGAAAAAACGTCGTATCTAAGGGAGTAATTTGTGGCCAGAAATCTAGATCCTAAATGCCGCCAGTGCCGCCGAGAAGGCGAGAAGCTATTCCTGAAGGCAGAGAAATGCTTCACTGATAAGTGCTCAATTGAGCGTCGGAACTATGCCCCCGGTCAGCACGGACAAAAGAGTGGTCGTCTCTCTGACTACGGTGTTCAGCTCCGTGAAAAGCAAAAGATTCGCCGTATGTACGGAATTTTGGAGCGCCAGTTCCGTAACAGTTACAAGCTGGCAGACCGTCAGAGAGGCATCACCGGCGAGAATCTTCTGCAACTGCTTGAGTGCCGTCTGGATACCGTTTCATACCGGATGGGTTTCGGTGGATCACGTTCAGAAGCACGTCAGATCGTAAGACATAACGCGATTCTTGTGAATGGACGTCGTGTGAATATCCCCTCATACCAAGTCAAGCCGGGTGATGTTCTTGAGGTCACTGAAAAGGCTAAGAATCATCTCCGGATCAAATCCGCATTGGAGGCCGCTGAACAGCGCACCTTCCCAGAATGGATCTCGATGGATGTCAAAGCCATGAAGGGAACATTCAAGGCCAAACCCGAGAGGTCTGAGTTGCCTGCGACGATTAATGAATCTCTCGTCATCGAACTGTACTCTAAGTAATTAAATAACAAGATTCCCGCATAAGGATTAGGCCATGTCTAGTAATACATTTCTAACACCACGCATTATCGATGTTCAGAA
>CAJBQQ010000305.1 GCA_903957805.1 uncultured Pseudomonadota bacterium
AATTCTATCCGGCGCGGCGCAGCCCTTATTCGCGCAGAATCCGTCTGAATCCTCCTCAGAAGTATTCGCTTTACTCCAAAAAATAGCGTCCGCACCACGTCAGCACAACTATACCGGTACCTTCATCTACTCTTCGGGTAGCCATATAGAGACATCCCGAATCATCCATATCCAGGATCAGGAGGGTGAGCATGAAAAGATAGAGGTACTGGATGGGGCTCCACGCGAGATCATCCGCAAAAATGACGAGATGAGATGCTATCTTCCGGAGAGCAAGACCATCGTGACCGAGAAGCGTTGGCTACGAAAATCTTTCCCTGCACTCCTGTCTGAACCACTCAATAACCTGAGTGATCATTATAGTGTGAGCAAAGGTCCTCCAGAGAGGATCAGCGATTACGATTGCGAGGTCATTATTCTGGAGCCTCGAGATGATATGCGTTATGGCCATAGGTTATGGGTCGATATCCATACAGGGCTCCTCCTTAAGGCGGCAGTGATCGACAGGGGACGTGTCGTCGAGCAATTTGTTTTTACGCAACTAAAGATCGGCGGTTCGATAGATCGGGAATTGTTAAGGCCTAAGTATTCTGCAAAGACGGGAGAATGGCGGACCACCAACCTGGTATCGACCACGATCGAGAGCGGGAAGCTCGGATGGCAAGTGAATAACCCACCCGCGGGGTTCAAGAAGGTGATGGAGATGAAGCGCACTCTTTCCGGCAAATCAATTCCGGTCAGTCATATCGCACTATCGGATGGCCTGGTCGCTGTATCGGTATTCATTGAGCCACTCGAGAAGGGCTCTCCCCCGCCTGCTCAGGGTCTTGTCCCAAGCTACGGAGCGATTAATATACATACCCGTACCGTCGCAGATAATATGGTCACGACGGTGGGAGAGGTCCCTCCATCCGCGGTCATACAAATCGGTAACTCGGTCGTCAACTACAAAGTCAAATGATGCATAAAATTATTCTAGTCATCCTGTTTGGTCTGTCCTCACTCGCTTCAGCTCAGAATAGAGGCCTTCCCGATTTTACTGATTTGGTTGAGAAGCAGGGCTCTTCAGTGGTCAATATCAGTACAGTCCAGACGCAAAGCACCGCCACCAGCAGAACCTTTCCGGGGATGCCGAACATTCCTGAGGATGACCCATTCTTTGAGCTCTTCCGTAGACACATGCCACCCAATACCGCTCCACGCGAGTTTGAGTCTAAGTCACTGGGGTCTGGGTTTATTGTGAGTACCGATGGATACATCCTGACCAATGCGCATGTCATTGAATCTGCAGATGAGATCACTGTAAAGCTAACAGACAAGCGTGAATTCCGTGCTCGCGTAATCGGTGCCGACAGGAGGACCGATATCGCCCTTCTCAAGATCGACGCAACCGATCTACCCAAGGTCATCCAGGGAGACCCCAGCAAGCTCAAGGTGGGTGAATGGGTATTGGCGATTGGTTCCCCCTTCGGATTTGATAACAGCGTGACGGCCGGCATTGTCAGCGCCAAGGGTCGTTCACTCACTCAGGAGAACTTCGTCCCCTTCATCCAGACGGATGTCGCAATCAATCCTGGTAATTCAGGGGGGCCTCTATTCAACATGAAAGGAGAGGTTGTCGGCATCAATTCACAGATATACAGCCGCACGGGCGGATTCATGGGACTGTCATTCGCCATCCCGATCGATGTTGCAACCGAAATCTCGAGCCAGTTAATTGCGAGCGGCAAGGTGAGCCGTGGCAAGATCGGTGTGATGATTCAGGAGGTCACCAAGGAACTGGCAGAGTCCTTTGGTCTATCTAAACCCAGCGGCGCATTGGTAGCGGCCGTTCAAAAAAACGGCCCGGCAGAAAAGGCCGGGATAGAGGCACGGGATATCATCCTGAAATTTGACGGGAAGAGCATCAACACCTCCTCCGATCTACCCCGGGTGGTAGGTGCGACCAAGCCAGGTTCTAAGGTATCGGTACAGTTATGGCGTAGTGGATCCACCCGTGATATGACCGTCGTTGTCGATGAGATCCCGGCCGATGAGAAGGCGGCCACTCGCGGCGGTAAAAAGGGTGGCAAAGTGCCCGAGACATTCAACCGGATCGGACTCGCTCTGACCGAACTGAGTACGGAACAGAAGAAGCAGCTCGAGATTGAGGGCGGACTTCTGGTCGAGGATATGCAGCCCGGGATTGGTAGCCGTGCAGGAATACGTCCCGGTGATGTAATCCTCAGTATTAACAATCAAGGCGTAAAATCTGCCGAACAGTTCAACCAGACCCTCGCAAAAATTGAGAAGGGTCG
>CAJBQQ010000306.1 GCA_903957805.1 uncultured Pseudomonadota bacterium
ACCGTGGCATCGGTATTAAGAAGGCTCTGCGAGGCAACTTTTCCGAGTGCAATGATGAGTCTTGGCTGGATTAGTTCAATCTGCCGCGCCAGATAAGGATGACACTGCTGCGCCTCAGCATGCTCAGGGTCGTGGTTGGGAGGCGGATGGCACTTAACGATATTGGTGATATAGACGTTACTGTCTCGCTTCAGAGAGATTGCTGCCAGCATATTGTCCAACAACTTACCGACCTGGCCGACGAAGGGCACACCATTAGCATCTTCCTCATCACCCGGGCTCTCTCCCACCCATAGCCAGTCAGCATTCTCATCACCAGCGCCAAACACCGAACGGGTACGTGTCTGATGCAGCGGGCAGGCAGAACAGTCCGCCACGCTGACTTTGAGCTGAGTCCAGTCCATCTGCATCACCCGCGCATGCCTGTTATTAGTAACGCCGGCCTGATGACTAGGCTCCATAGCGCTATCTGTGACATGCTGGAGAGTTCGCCGGTGCCAGAGCGGTGTCAGACCCAACTCTTCGAGTATCTCCTCCCGCCTGGCACTCACATCAATCTCACGGCAGGTTTCATAACATCAGTTCCATAACCAGAGAGTCTTCTCGTCCACCCATCGCTGGATAATAATCTTTGCGTTTTGCGATATTCCCGAACCCAATTCGTTCATACAGCCTAGCAGCAGCTCGGTTGGATTCACGCACATCCAGAAACATCGACTTCGCATGGTGCTCTCTGGCAATACAAATAAACTGCTGCAGTAATTTCTCACCCCAGCCCTGCCGCTGCCATCCGGCGGCAATACTAAGTGTGAGCAGATGAGCCTCATCTGCTCCGATGGTCATCACACCATAACCGAAAATATGACCAGACTGCTCCAACACCCGGCAATGGTAGCCAGCGTTAAGTGAGTCACTGAAATTACCACGCGTCCAGGGGAAAAGAAAAACCTCGTGTTCAACGGCTACTACCCCATCCAGGTCCGCCGGGAGCATGCACCTTATTTGCGGGATTTCTTTCCACTGGGCATTCATCGCTCCGACTCCTTCAGAGCCACCTTGTTTCGAATATAAAGTGGCGCAGCATCGGCCGGATCTAACGCTAATCCGCCTAAAAATCTGGGGACTGCCAGTTGCACCATCTCCCGCGCACGCGGACTAAGGTCGCTGGCAATACGTCCGATAGACCCTTGATAACGGCCGCGCAAGGTCTCATCATACTTAGCAAACCCGCTGCCGCAACCAGTCCAATTACTCCCAGACATCATCGGTGCCTGCTGAGGTAGACAGAGAGAGGGCTCACTCACTACTTGCCAGCCATCTACCGATTTTGTGTAGGAAGCATGATAAATCTCACCCATGCGAGCATCGATCGCTACAATTACATTAGCATCCCCTGTCTGCTGCGCCAACGCTTCCAACGTACTTATCCCTATGACAGGCAAGTTCATACCGAAAGCTAACCCTTGTGCTACTCCACAGGCAATACGCAGTCCGGTGAATGATCCCGGACCAGCGCCAAAAGCAATTCCATCCATTTGCGAAAGCGTCAGACCAGCTTCTTCCAGTAACTCGTGCAGCAGCGGCAGAAGCAGCTCTGAATGTCTTTGCCCGGCAAG
>CAJBQQ010000307.1 GCA_903957805.1 uncultured Pseudomonadota bacterium
CACGGACCATACGAATCCCGGTCCATGTCGTCAAGGGGATGAATATCATTCTACGGGCGTTTCGTCATCTTGAGAGACATCTTGGGAGGGATCCAAAGGCCGAGGATGTCGCATACCTGCTAGAGATCCCTGTATGGGAAGTACGCGAGGCGCTGTCCCTTAATCTAAGTACAGTCTCACTCGATACCCCCCTTGATATAGACCCTCTACTATCGGTCGGTGATGCTGTAGTTGATGAAAATAACCCCACCCCGGATATGAAGTTTGAAGAATCAGAGATCCAGCAATGGGTGCATAAATGGATGAGTCATTTAAATGCGAGACAGATCGCTGTCATGGAGGGGAGGTATGGCTTAAATGGTCATGAGATTCAAACTCTCACACAGCTAAGTAAGGAGCTAAAACTCACTCGAGAGCGTGTCCGTCAGATTCAGATGGAGGCACTTGAAAGGTTACACACCATATTACAAAACGATGGTGTGTCTGTGAGGGATGTCCTTTAGAAGGTAAGTGTAAGGGGCAGGCCTGATGCTCAGTCTGTATCCGGAATCTATCTATGAAGCAATCGCCAGATACCGGAGGAATAACTTGTAATTAAAAGACGTTGAAAGGACAACGGCAGCACTTTTTAGTCAATCACTGAGGAGATAACATGCCCCACCTTATGCCGAGAACAGAGTCAGTCGATGGATACTCCACAACAACCTCTTGGGCTGGTCAAAACAACCCATTATTCTATCTGGACGGAAATGGTTATGTGGCCTATGCGAATGAAGGCTGCTATGACAGACTGGGTTACTCTAAGGATGAGCTGATCTCTCATACACTCAAGGATCTAGACCTTCTGGTTGATCCGGAATATTTCATGAGGAAGGTCAGGGAGCACCTCCGTAACGAGGTCGCCTAGTTCGAGTCGGTCGTTCGTCATAAGAATGGAACGATACTCCCGATCGGAGTCAGCATAACGGACGTGCACTATGGAAACCGTATGATGCTCCAGTGTCAGCTATACGATACAGGGGAGTACTAGCGGATCGACAGATCCTCTGATCACCTCAGGATGGCTCATACCTGCCCGAGGGATGGACATGAATTTGATCCTTGCAGCCATTCGATATTCTTCGATATCCCATTCATTTGGCATGGACAGTCTATGCTGATAGCCAGGATATGAAAAATATGCCATTAGCACCCACCCATACCGATTCCTCATTAATCCGCCTGTGCCGGTTCATTGCAGTCTGCACCGGATGCGTATTAGCGATCGGCATCGTAACTGCAGCGCCACTCGACGATGCGGATACAGCCTATAACAGAGGTGACTACGCACAGGCAATCAAGCTATTCAGACCGATCGCTGTTAAGGGGAATGTGGTCGCCCAGTATAGGATGGGTTCAATGTATGCCAGTGGGCAGGGGGTAGGACAGGATTATCAGGTGGCACTGTACTGGTATCGGTTGGCAGCATTACAGGGGGACGTGATTTCGCAAAATATTCTGGGCTGGATGTACATCAAGGGTGATGGAATCGGTCAGGACTATCATGAGGCGATGCACTGGTACCGTCTTGCGGCAGAGCATGGTAATGCAGCTGCACAATTTAGTCTGGGATCGATGTATGCCAATGGACAGGGCGTAGATCAAGACTATCAAGCGGCTGCAAAGTGGTACCGGTTGGCATCTTCACAAGGTAATGCAGGTGCGCAATTTAATCTGGGTTGGATGTATGACCATGGTCAGGGCGTCTCTCGAGACTATCTTGAGGCGATTAAGTGGTACCGAATGGCTGCAACCCAGGGACTTGCCGTTGCTCAGACCCAGCTCGGTATAAGGTATATCGGAGGGTTAGGTGTGGATCAGGACTATCCTGCGGCATTGAAGTGGTTCCGTCTGGCGGCAGCACAGAGGGAACCGGCTGGGCAGTTTCATCTGGGATGGATGTATGACAGCGGTCAGGGAGTAGTCCAGGACTATCAGGAGGCTATACACTGGTACAACCTATCTGCAGAGCAGGGATACGGTCCTGCCATAAGCATTCTTGAGAGACCTTCCATGGTCTCTTCGGCACTTAAGATCGCTGCCATGCAGGCCCATCCTCAGTACCCACAGAGACCTCTTAACTCAGCTCTGAATGGGATTAAAGGGATGGAGAGATCCATAGTCCCGTGGCTGATCTTCGAGTCATCCTCTCTACGCCCTGACGGATCGATCGAACTGAGTGGGAGGATAACCAGCACTGCCAATATCACCCAAGTAATGATCAATGGGCGTGATCTGGAGGTTCCCCTCTCGAGGGATGGGTCCTTCAGGGTGACCCGGATTCCCCCATTGGGTGTGACGAGCTACTGGCTAAGCGTATTAGATGAGTACGGACAAAGGGTCGATGCTGAGGTGAGTTTTGAAAGAAAAACGATCCACCAGATGGAGGATATAGAGCCACTCGAACCGCACAAGATGAAGGCCAAAGTGAAGCCTGATGCGGTGGCACTTATCATTGGTATCGAGTCTTACGCAAATCTCCCTCAGGCTCAGTATGCAAACTCGGATGCAAGCCATTTTTATCATTATGCCCATCATGCACTCGGTGTTCCGACCAATAGGATCAAGTTATTAACCGATTCACAGGCAGGCCGTGCCGAGCTATTGAAGGCGATGCGGTCCTGGATGAGGGCTGAAATTGTTGGCGGGAGGTCGGATGTTTATATCTTCTTTGCAGGGCACGGTCTATCCAGCAGCGATGGATCTAAGACCTATCTTTTGCCTACAGATGGAGACCCGAGTCTGTTAGATGAGACCAGTATCCTACGAGATGACTTAATCGCATCGGCCAAAGGTGCTCAGACGATCACCTTATTTCTGGATACATGCTACTCAGGAGTCACAAGAACGAATGAGCTCTTGATAACGGACGCAAGGCCGATTGTCATGGCCCCAAATGAGAACGGCCTTCCGGCCAATGTCACATTGCTGGCCGCTGCAACAGGATCTCAAATATCTTCATCCTATGAGGGTGCTCAGCAGGGTCTTTTTAGTTATTGGCTGATGAAGGGTCTAGAGGGGGGTGCTGAGTCGAATTCTGATCGCATGATCACTGCTGGTGAGTTGCACGAGTATGTTTCAAAAAGGGTCATGCTGATCGCGGCACGACGAAACCGTCAGCAGGACCCTCAATTGATTGGGGATAGAGATCGGGTATTGGTGAGTTACTAAATGGATCTATTGATCACTCCTGATGAATTGTGCTCCCCACCCAAAAAGAGGGCCCTTTCCAGTAATGCGGTCCGGACAGTACTGATGTTAGGACTTTTCGCGGTGGTGAGCCCATCCCATGCAGAGTCTGTAACCGCTCGTGGGGAGTACCTCTACGGGCCCGAGACCTCTGAGGCGGATGCATGCAGACTCGCAGAGGAGAGAGCTAAGGCGAGTGCTCTGGGTAGAATATTCGGTGAGAGTATTTCGATGGAGGAGCAGGTCTCCTGCCGTGAGACTCGGGGTAGCCGGTCAGACTATAACTGCGAAATGAACCGTGTCTCATGGTCATCCATTGAGGGTGAGATCAGGGCCGTTACGATTAACCAGAGATCGACCGAGTCCAGGGTCGGTGCTAGGGCATGTCTTGTGACGATCACTGCGGATATCGTGATGCCAGACCGCAGGCCGGACTCAAACTTTGATCTCAAGGTCAGTATCAATGGGAAGATGTACCGAGAGGGTGAATCTCTGACCATTCAGCTTGAGCCCACGGTACCGATGCATGTCGCCATCTTTAACTGGGCCCCCTACCTGGGTAAGGATGTCGTGACCCGGATCTTTCCAAATTCAATGGACCTTCAAAATTACATTACCCAAAAGGTCGATATCCCGACAGGGGAGAGGGCTACACCCTATTCCTTTAAATTGACCTGGTTGGACACACTCCCCAAGAACAGAAGCTTTGTGGATGAGTACCTGATCGTGATCGGGACAAAGTCTCCCATCACATGGCTATCAAGCTACGAGATTGCTGACTTTAAGACCCGGCTACGTGAGATTCCATTGGATGAGAGAAGGGTCGTCAAGCGTGGATACCAGCTCATTCGTAAGATGGACCGTCTGGCGCCGCTCTGATGAAACTGCCATTAATCCTGATGATCTTCTTACTCGGAATGACTGGGTGCGCGACCCGATATATTGAGAGGAGTGCGGACTATGCTGACCGTAACCCGGAATCGATCAAGACAGCAGACACCATCATCGAGGCGGTCAATGATGTGGTCATATTTGAATCATCTCCAGAATTAAAGTCCAGTCCACTGCCCTGTCTCGCGGTATTCCCAATCACCTCGAGAGAGATCGATATCAAGGCTGCTGAATCCATTCGTAGTGCGATGCATGCTCACCTCGCACCGACCGGAATCCGTTTGATAGCACTCCAAAGGGTCGACTCTGCAATCAAGTCTGCTGACCCTTCTAAGGGGGATCTGAATGCATCTGTAGCCCAGTTGATCGGATGTGACAATATCATGCTCGGTGAGGTGACCGAGGACACGTCTAGGTTTTATGGCGTGTATTCGGAGGTCCGAGCGGGTGCACGTATGAAGATCATCAGAGCATCCACAGGGGAGCTCCTCTGGCAGGGTAGCCATACAGCAGTCCTCAGAGGGGGAGGGGTCCCATTTGGGATGGTGAGTCTGGCAATGAATGTCGTCTTCGCGGGGTTGAATCTTTTTGGTGATCAGGGTGTCAGGGTGGTCCATGACCTGGCAAGAAGGTTAGTCCTCTCGATCCCAAATCTTGCCTATCAGGATGAGTCTCTCCCCATCACAGAATCTCCCACTCTGGCAGAGGTTGAGAGCCATTCCCCACAGACCGCTTATGGAATGATCGCTTCGCTGGAGTCACTGACTCCTGATCAGACTAGGCTAAGATTAACAGAGGAGCTAAAAAGTAACCGATGGACTGATCTTCGTGACAGGGTTCTGATCGCAGATGCTCTTGTCAGGGTGGATGATGGTCAGCCGATCGGTTACTACGAGTCGGCACTGGCCAGGATGCAGCTCTCAGAACCGGCTATGGCACTCCCCAACGCCCAACGTGCAGTCACCCTCCAGCCAGAAAGTGCTGATAGCCAGTTCCTGCTCGGGAGGATACAACTTGCCATGGACCAACCCCAAGAGGCCATCGCTCCTCTAGTCAAGGCGGTTTCACTGGGGAGGGGCAAGGGGATTCATTTAATTGCTCTGGGGACAGCCTATAACCAGATCGGGGATTACCCAAGGGCAGCATCATCGTTTGCAAAGGTGCTAGCAAGGGATGCAGATAACGGGTATGCATTGCTGCACGGTGCGATTGCACAGGCTGGGATGGGTTCAAGTAAGGAGGCTGTCAGGATGCTTAGGAGGAGCATGATCGTTGGGATCGCAAGAATGGATCCATCAAGAGCGAACCGTGCTCTGAATATACTGCGAGCAATGGATCTCGCTAAATTAATGCCCGAAGGTGAGATTGATATCTTGGAGAGCAAGATCAAGTCGCTGAAGGTTTCTTAGAGGTAGTCGTTTCATTTTTAAAAGGAGTCGATCATGAAATTTAGTAAATCATATCTTGTAACATCTGCAGCCATCTTGACCGGGTTAGCGGGGTGTATTGGACCTCAGCCAGGGACATCGAGCTTTGTTGCGATGCAGCAAGAGGATCAGCAGAAGGCAGCAATCAGGGCCGCTGAGCAGTCCGTTTCCAAGGCGCCATCCTGGTATACAGAGCCACCGGTTGATGCTACCGCGATCTATGCTGCAGGGACTGAGATATCGAGTGATATGCAGATGTCGATGGATATGGCGGTGCTCTCTGCTAAACGTGCCCTGGCATCTCAGATTGGCAATCGATTGTCATCAAAGATGAAGGAGTTTGCAATGCAGGTCGGATCTAATGACGACGTCCAAGTCAGTAAAGAGATCGAGAGAGTGACAACGAACGTGATCACAGAGGTCAATCTGGCAGGATTTACCCGTGAGAAGAGTGAGCTCATCTCTCAGGGTAAGGGATACAGAACGTATGTTCTGCTCAGATACCCACTCGGTGAATCTAACCGCATGATTCTGGATCAGATGAAGAAGAGCGCGGTCCTTGACTCTAAGCTACGTGCCTCTAAAGCATTTCAGGAGCTAGAGAAGGAGATCGATACAGCACGTTCAGGCCGGTAATAAGGGTCAGACTCTGAGGTGCCGGGTCGGTTGCGGGTCATGGTGTGGGAATCCCTCTCCTCATGTCGAGGATGGGGGTGCCCCATCAGAACCTCATACCGGTGTGCATTCTTTTGGCGGTGGTGATTCATCACTCTGATGAATATAGTGCTGGTGTGAGACTTGTCGGAGTGTGGCTGAACGGGTCGTGAGTTCGGTTAGATGGACCTCATCACGGATGCTAGAGACTTCTGGAAACCCCTTAAGATGGGTCAGTGCTGAAGTACTGGCCACCCCCTGCGACGGTCCGGATTGCGGTGGTCAAGATATCGATCGGGCTGTTCTTGGTCAGGAATCCAGATGCTCCGAACTTGAGTGCACGTGATGAGTAGACCTCTTCCGAGTGCATACTCAGCATCAGAATGGGTAGATTGGGATGACTTGCATGAAGTATCTTGAGGAGTTCAAGTCCATTCATGTCTGATAATCTGATGTCCAGTAGTACC
>CAJBQQ010000308.1 GCA_903957805.1 uncultured Pseudomonadota bacterium
AATTGAAGAAATCTTCCCACTATGGGGCGCTGGGTGCGAATCCAGGTTGTAAGGACTGCCATATCCCTCAGGGCTTTGAGAACTTCCACTTAGCGCTCTATACGCATGCGGTGGATGGTGCACGGGAGCTCTACCTTGAGTTTGCTGAAGACTATTCCACGCTGGAGAAGTTTAACGAGCGCCGCTTGATCATGGCGCACGATGCGCGGATGAATCTGAAGAAGTGGGATAGTGTTACCTGCCGCGAATGTCACCGAGATCCACAACCACCGGGTGCGGATGCTAAGGCCGCCCACAAGAAGATGGAAACGGAAGGGGCCACCTGTATCGACTGTCACCAGAACCTGGTCCACAAGGCAGTGGCTGAGACTGATCTGAATGCCAGTCGGACCCAGAAGAAGATGGTCTTAAAAGAGGTCAAGGCTGACCCAGATGAGGAAGAGGAGTAATACTCCCCTCTAACCAGTACCCCACTGCCCTCCCCGGGCAGTGGACTGAGTCTTAGATTCACCGCCTATCGGTAAGAATTCCCCTCTCTCAGTCCGGCGGATTAGCAAGGCAAAGACACCTGAGCAAATCTCAATATATGTCGTGTAACCTCGTTGTCGTCATCCAAGACTAGCGTTCCCCTAAAAACATTCAATACAAATCAAAAAATTGAATCTGCTCCGCAATTTCCCTGACCCTAATATTCCGCATCCCCATAGGATCCGTGACTACTTCATAGCGTCACTGACATTTATATGTGTGGCGATAAGCCTGGTTATCGACTCCGACGGAACCCTACAACAACAACAAACCATGGGGGTCATCGCCTGGACCTTCTTGGCATTATTGTTATTCGGTGAAAATAAAGAGGTTCGAACACAAGTAATCATTGCCGTCGCATTCGCAACGGCAGGAGAGCACTTTGCGTCCATCTACATGGGCGGATATACCTACCGTCTTGAGAATGTGCCCCCCTATGTGCCGCCGGGTCACGGGATGGTCTACTTAACCGCCGTAGCACTCGCTCGGTCTGGCTTCTTCATGAGGTATGCCCGCGGTATCGCCACATTCGTAGTGGTAGTCTGCGGCGTTTGGTCAGCCTGGGGGATCAGCGGGTACCCCAGCCAAGGTGATCAGGTTGGAGCGCTCCTCTTCTGTGTATTTCTAATCTACCTGTTTAAAGGTCGATCTCCGATGGTCTACCTCGCAGCCTTCTTTATTACCACGTGGTTAGAGTTAATTGGCACTGCGGCAGGGACTTGGCAGTGGGCCACGATAGAACCCGTACTCGGCCTATCCCAAGGAAACCCGCCGAGCGGTGTTGCGGCCTGGTACTGTCTGGTTGATGCGGTCGCGATCGGCGGTGCGCCGCTCATACTAAATAGTTTCAGTAAGGCTAGGGAACGGCTCATATGATTTTAAGAATTAATGCTGTATTATCCTGATCCATGGTTGATTGGCGTAACTGTCCGGTCACTGCCGCAACCAGTCGTGTCTCATGATCGTATGCGATTATCTTCAATAATTGTTCTGCCTAGACCGGTCCCAACAGGTGTTGGTAGGTGGTTTAGGAGGGATGCAAATGTTGTTTGATCAGCTCGGTCTATCCGCCGAAATTCTACGTGCCATTGTCGACCAGGGCTATACAGAGCCCACGCCCATCCAGTCTCAAGCGATTCCACTGATCCTTGAAGGTAAAGACATCATGGGAGGCGCCCAAACAGGTACAGGTAAGACAGCAGGATTTACCCTTCCCATGCTGCAAAGACTCCAGCAACATGCCAATACCAGTGTCTCCCCAGCCAGACATCCGATACGAGCTCTAGTCTTAGTCCCCACGCGAGAACTCGCTGCTCAGGTCTATGAGAGCGTCAAGGCATACGGAAAATACCTCCCTCTACGATGTGCGGTAGTTTACGGTGGTGTCAATATGGACCCCCAAGTCAAAGACTTGCGCGCTGGGATAGAGATCTTGGTGGCAACACCTGGCCGGCTGTTAGATCATGTCCAACAGAAGACAATGAGCCTTTCCAAGGTTGAGATCTTGATTCTGGATGAGGCAGACCGGATGCTCGATATGGGATTCCTACCCGATATCAAAAAGATCCTCGCACTGATGCCGGAAGAGCGTCAGAGTCTAATGTTCTCAGCTACATTCTCTGAAGAAATAAAGAAGCTCGCTGATAAACTATTAAAGCAGCCGATACTAATTGAGGTGGCAAGACGCAACTCGATCAGCGAATTAGTCACCCATGTTGTACACCCGGTCGAACGTGACCGCAAACGCGAGCTCTTATCACATCTCATTAAAAAAGCTGACCTGAAGCAGGTATTGATATTTGTCCGAACCAAGCATGGCGCTAGCCGCCTGGCTCAACAACTTGAGAAGGATGGGATCACCGCCACCTCAATCCACGGAGACAAGAGTCAACCTCAACGTACCCAGGCCTTAGCAGAATTCAAGGATGGTACTGTACGCGCGCTCGTCGCAACCGATGTCGCGGCACGCGGGCTTGATATCGAGGATTTACCTCACGTGGTCAATTTCGAGTTGCCCACTACACCAGAAGACTACATCCACCGCATCGGGCGAACCGGTCGCGCAGGCACCAAAGGTGACGCGGTCTCGCTAGTATGTGAAGACGAGAACGAAATACTTGCGGGCATTGAGAAGCTTCTAAAGTTTAAGCTTAAAGTAGAAGAAGTCGCCGGATTTGGGTACGGAACAACACAACAACGGACAGAAACGGCTCAAGCAACTCCCATCGCGAAAAGGCATGAGTATGCAAAACCCGAACAGAGGCAAAATCCCGACCAGCATAATGATCGGGGTAATGTAGCTCGTCCCTTCCCCCGTTCTGAGCCTCGTTCACACGGGGCCGTGCACTCCAGAGCGCCACAGGACCCCCTCTTCAGTCAGCCTTATACACCCACGGCGCGCACATCTGATAACTCCAAGACATCACCCTCCACACCGCAAGGCTCTTCAGTCCACACTCGACACGGTCAGATAAAAAAGCCACTGCCCGCTTTATTCATGCCACCACCCATCCACAAGTCTGAGCAAGAAGAGTAAAGCGAGATTCCTGCCAACGACTATTGATCCATAGCTGACTACACCAAAACATGGCTAACCGCCTGACAAGGATATATACCCGGACTGGCGATGATGGCACCACCGGACTAGGGGATGGGACAAGATCAAGTAAGGACAGTGCTCGCATCGAGACCATCGGTTGTGTTGACGAGCTCAACAGCTGCCTCGGTCTACTTCTTGTCGAACACTTAGAGAAGGGTGTCCGCAGTCAGCTAGAGGACATACAACATGACCTATTTGATCTGGGCGGTGACTTAAGTATCCCCGGCCGTATCAGCATGAGTAATGAGCAGGTCTTACGTCTAGAGCGTCAGCTCGATCAGCATAATGCCAGCATGCCCGCACTGAAGGAGTTCAT
>CAJBQQ010000309.1 GCA_903957805.1 uncultured Pseudomonadota bacterium
ACTACATGCATACGCGGTGCCAGAGCGCACAATAGCTCATAGCTGATGGTGCCAGCCGACTGCGCCACTTCATCCACTGGCATTCCTTTCCCCCACAGTATTACAGGACTTCCCACACCCGCACCCTCGATTCCACTCAGATCCACATGTAACATATCCATCGATACACGTCCTAGAATACGGCTGCGGTTGCCATTCACCAGTACCGGTGTACCGGTGGGCGCGTGACGCGGATAGCCATCTGCATAACCACCCGCAACGATCCCAACCTGCATTGCTCGGTCAGCGCGAAAAGCATGACCATACCCAACCGCATCTCCCGACTTGATGTCCTGCACGGCGATGACTTTACTAGATACTGTCATTACAGGACGAAGACCCAGATCAGCGGCAGTCTTGTCGGCAAATGGCGAGGCGCCATAGAGCATAATGCCGGGGCGCACCCAATCGGTATGGGTTTCAGGGTAGCGTAAAATCGCTGCTGAATTAGCTAATGAGCATGGCAAATTCCGTCCTGCAACGACTGTGTTAAAAAGTTGAAACTGAGAGTTCACGCTTTCCTTGCCAATCAGTTCATCCGCTCGAGCGAAATGAGTCATCAATGTAATCCTTCCAATAGCAGGATTACCTTTCAAGGACTCCAACGCAGCAGAAAACTCTTCAGGCATAAATCCCAAGCGGTTCATGCCGGTATTGAGTTTCAGAAATACATCTAAACCGCCTCGCCGCTTGAGGGCAGATAGCATGGACAATTGCTCGCTATGGTGAATCACGGCGCTCAATTGGTATTCCTCGATCAGCGCCAATTCCTCTATAGAAAAAAAACCTTCAACGAGTAATATAGGTTGTCGATAGCCCGCATCCCGCAAGCGTATTGCAGCATCCAACTCAAGCAACGCAAATCCATCCGCGCTCTTGAGTGCGCTGGCGGCGCGCAGTAAACCGTGACCATAGGCATCCGCCTTGATCACCGCCATTACGCGTGCTCGCGGCGCGTGACGTCGAACTATAGACAGATTATGTTCGAGCGCAGAGAGATCAATTAGGGCTTGAATGGGGCGTGTCATCTATCTTATTTTGAGTGGAGTGCATTACGGAGTCGCTACATCACAGGCTGATGCAAGACTTTAGTAGAATGCTTACAAAGCATTCAATCACAAATTCTGTCATTCGGATAGCCTCTGACAGAGGCCTCATCATCGAGAATCAGATCAGGGTCTTTACGGTTAGCCGATGTAGAAGTTTCATGGTATAAAGCCGGCTGTCCAAGAGCAAGCCTAGGTCTCCATTGTATAATCCAGCAACTGATAACGAAAATTTATTCGGAGTGACGTCTTGAAACGCGGGTTCTATACCATCATGGCGGCGCAATTCTTCTCGTCGCTAGCAGACAATGCATTACTGGTTATCGCGATCGCCTTGCTGATCGATCTGCACGCCCCCGCCTACCTCACTCCTATGCTTAAGTTTGTATTTGTACTTTTCTATGTAATTCTTGCCCCTTTTGTCGGTGCTTTCGCTGACTCCATGCCAAAGTGGAGGGTAATGTTTATCAGCAATACCATCAAGATTGTGGGATGTAGCTTTCTCTTTTTCGCAGCGCATCAATACTCCGCCCTCGCTGCCTATGCAATCGTAGGCCTAGGTGCTGCC
>CAJBQQ010000310.1 GCA_903957805.1 uncultured Pseudomonadota bacterium
ATCCTTTGCAGCCTTATCGGTTCCGGTCAGCCGGATTCCTTTGATCGGAGAGATGGCCGAGTGGTTTAAGGTACACGCCTGGAAAGCGTGCGTACGGCTTCAACCGTACCGAGGGTTCGAATCCCTCTCTCTCCGCCAACTGCCATTACTAAGAGTGACCTGGAAAATCCAAAGATTCTGATGGGCGCTTTGATCTTTTACACCGCGATCTACTTCCTCGGTTACTACGCCGCACACCTACTCAACCTGATGCTCGGCCGGACACTAATCCGAAACCGTCGTATCTCAGGACTACTCGCTGTATTCATGGTCAGCTTAGTTCACGGATATAAGGTCATCAGTACCACTCCACCGCATGGTCATGATGAAGAAATAAGTCATGCACTTGGCTTCTATATCATCCTGCCGGTTATAGTCATCGTGATCGCGGTTGCAATCCGTATATGGCAAGAGTCTGGCGATCGCGACATACCTTAAAGAACTACTCTCTTCACCCTTGAAACAGTCAGTATAGGAAGTCGTTCGCATCTTAAATCAGATATGCAGAGCCCTCTTGTCTACGCTCAATGCGGCTTCATGCAATACTTCTGATAACGAAGGATGAGCATGAACGATACGAGCTATATCTTCACTACTAGCGGCAAACTCCATCGCCACTACGGCTTCAGAAATCATCTCTGAGACATAGGGCCCAATCATATGGACACCGAGTATGCGATCAGTATCAGCATCCGCTATCACTTTGACAAAGCCACTGGTCTCACCTAATGCACGTGCTCGGCCATTGGCCATGAATGGAAATTGACCAACTTTATACTGAACTCCTGCAGACTTGAGCTCCTGTTCATTCTTGCCCACCCAAGCGATTTCAGGGGAAGTGTAAATCACCCACGGAATGGTATTAAGATCGACATGCCCAGCCTGCCCTGCAATAATTTCAGCTACCGCGGAACCTTCCTCAGAGGCCTTGTGTGCTAACATTGGCCCACGTACCACGTCACCAACAGCATAGACATTCGACAGATTAGTCCGACAATGGTCATCCACTTCAATACGCCCACGGTCATCTAATTTCAGTCCGACATTTTCTGCACCCAAGCCGGAGGTATTGGGAACACGTCCGACCGCGACGATCAGCTTATCCACTTCCAGCTTCAGTAACTCACCCTGAGAATCGGTGTATTCGACTGTAATGCACTCCTTACTGGATCTGATCGCGCTAAGTTTGATACCGGTCTGTATTACTAATCCCAATTCTTTAGTGAATATTTTCTGCGCCTCCTTCGCTATTTGCTCATCGGCTGCGGACAAAAAGGCTGGTAGCGATTCGAGTATGGTGACTTCAGATCCCAATCTGCGCCATACGCTCCCCATTTCGAGACCGATTACACCGGCTCCAATCACGCCCAATCGCTGGGGTATCTCAGTCAGCGCCAGCGCGCCCACATTATCAAGGATACGTTCATTGTCCACCGGTGCCATGGGTAACAGCCGAGGAGTCGAGCCGGTAGCAATGATGATGTGCTTCGCCCCGATAACTTCAACCTTATCTCCATTCTTGACTTCAACTTGCCAGGCTTCTCTCTCATTATTAGACTTAAGCAATGTCCCGCGACCATGCATTGCAGTAATCTTATTTTTCCGGAACAGCATTGCGATGCCGCCAGTAAAGGATGAAACGATCTTGTCCTTACGTGCAATCATCACCGGAACATCGATCGACAAGTCTTGTAATTTAATGCCATGAGCAGAAAATTTATGCGCAGCACGTTCGTAATTCTCTGAAGATTCCAGCAGTGCTTTAGAAGGAATACAACCAACATTGAGGCAGGTTCCCCCTAGACTGGCCTTGCCTTGTGAGTTTTCCCATTCATCAATGCAGATGGTATTAAGACCCAATTGCGCGCATCTGATTGCCGCCACATAACCGCCCGGGCCTGCACCTATTACTGCTACGTCAAAAGATTGAGTCATACGAGTACCCTATTTATTAAGTCGAATGTAGAGGTCAATCAATCAAGCCTCCAACAATGAGCCCATCTCATTCTCCAGCGCTTCCTTTATCGCTACCAGAGAGAGCACTGCCTCACGACCATCGATGATGCGATGATCATAGGACAGTGCGAGGTAATTCATGGGGCGGATCACCACCTGAC
This sequence comes from uncultured Pseudomonadota bacterium, assembly GCA_903957805.1. Taxonomy (GTDB): domain Bacteria; phylum Pseudomonadota; class Gammaproteobacteria; order Burkholderiales; family Nitrosomonadaceae; genus VFJL01. Next base: position 2,157 of record CAJBQQ010000310.1, read on the forward strand.
CATTTTCGGCCACTGGACGGTCCTTGGTGGCATGGATACCAAGGATCGCACTCTGCGGCGGATTAATAATTGGTGTAGAAAGCAATGATCCAAACACACCACCATTAGTGATGGAGAAGGTCCCTCCAGTCAACTCTTCAATTGTGAGCTTGCCATCCTGAGCGCGTTTACCAAACCCGGCTATCTGCATTTCAATCTCAGCCAGGGACAGACGGTCAGCATCTCGGATGATGGGCACCACTAAGCCGCGCGGACTTCCCACAGCGATACCAATATCGTAATAACCATGGTAGACGATATCATTGCCATCGACTGAAGAATTAACAATGGGGAACTTTTTCAGAGCCGCTACAACAGCCTTAACAAAGAACGAAGTGAAGCCGAGCTTGACGCCATGTTCCTTTTCGAATCTTTCCTTATGGCGAGTGCGTAAATCTATAATTGCTTGCATGTTTACTTCATTGAACGTGGTCAGTATCGCGGCAGTTGATTGGGATTGAACCAACCGCTCGGCAATGCGCATCCGTAGACGTGACATAGGAACCCGCTGCTCTGGCCTATCTGTGCCAGGCTTCGCCGCAACCGTAGATTCTGTGGCCGGCTTAGTTATCACCCCTGTTACATCCTCCTTAGTGATACGGCCACCACGTCCGGTTCCTTTGATTTCATCGGCTTTGAGGTTCTCCTCGGTGGCCATTTTCTTGGCTGCAGGCATCATGGTCTGAGCCATCGATGAAGCTGTGGCAGATTTCGTAACTGGGAGGGATTGAATCTCAGTAACAGTCGCTGCAGTATCAATGGTTGCGATGACCTCACCACTGACTACGATTGCGCCATCGTCCTTAATTACTTTTACCAGTATGCCTGCCATCGGCGCAGGCAATTCCAACACGACCTTGTCAGTTTCAATATCAATCAGACTCTCGTTGCGCTCAACATACTCCCCCTGCTTCTTGTGCCAAGAGAGTAACGTGGCCTGAGCCACGGATTCGGATAATACCGGAACTTTGACTTCGACTAGCATGGTCACCCCTTCAGGTTATATTTTGTCGCGAAATGCTGCCGCCATCAACTCACTCTGCTGCAAGTTATGCTTAGCGAGGTACCCGACCGCCGGAGATGCAGACGATGGGCGCAAGGCATATCCCAGAGCCTGATTAGGTCGCTTGTGACGCAATAGATAGTGTTGAATTCGGTGCCAGGCACCTTGATTGCCAGGCTCCTCCTGACACCAGAGTATATCCGTAGCATTATCGTAGCGTTCAATCTCAGACTGAAAATCATCATGTGGAAATGGGTATAACTGCTCGACACGAATGATCGCCACATCCACAATCTCATGTTCGAGTCGGTAGGCCAAAAGATCGTAATAAATTTTTCCGCAACAAGCGATGATCCGGCGAACTTTTTTTGAATCAATCTTCTGTGTTTCTGGGATCACCGTTATAAAACTACCACTCGCCAGATCTTCTAGGCTCGATACTGACTCCTTGCGACGTAACATGCTCTTCGGACTCATGATGATGAGAGGCTTACGCAGTGGACGTATCATCTGCCGGCGCAACAGATGAAACATCTGTGCAGGTGTTGATGGAACGCATACTTGAATATTGTATTCTGCACACAGTTGCAAATACCGCTCTAAGCGTGCGGAAGAATGCTCTGGCCCTTGGCCCTCATACCCATGCGGAAGCATCATGACCAGACTACATAATCGTCCCCACTTAGCCTCACCGGAAGCAATAAACTGATCGATCACGACCTGCGCTCCATTGGCAAAGTCACCGAACTGCGCTTCCCAAACTACAAGTTCATTCGGCTCAGCCGTCGCATAACCATACTCAAAACCGAGTACCGCCTCTTCTGACAGCAGTGAATCAATCACAACGAAATCAGGCTGTTCCTCAGCGATGTGGCAAAGCGGAATATAGATACCTTCATCCAATTTCTCGCGATCCTGATCATGTAGCACCGCATGACGATGAAAGAATGTCCCTCGCCCAGAATCCTGTCCGGATATTCGGACCGGATAACCATCATGCAGTAGAGCCGCATAAGCGAGATTTTCTGCCATTCCCCAATCCAGTTGCAGCTTTCCCCCGCCCATCAGTCGCCGATCCTGAATAATCTTTTCCACTCGAGGATGTAACTTGAAATTAGCAGGAATGTCGGTCAGGCGCTCACACAGATGTTTCAACTCCTTCATCGGCAAACCGGTCTGTATTTTCTGTTCCCACCGAT
>CAJBQQ010000311.1 GCA_903957805.1 uncultured Pseudomonadota bacterium
GCTCATGCCGGTGTCTGGCACTTGCTGGGAGAGGTTGAGGTGGTCTTTGGGTTCTGGGCGATGGTGCTGATTGTGGCGATGATGTCTATAGACGGGAAGCTCGCCGCGATCGCCTACCTTGATCGACAGAGCTTTATTGAGCCGATGTTCGTATTCGTTATCATGGTGATTGCGGGCAGCAGACCGATTCTGCAATTTGCGAAGACCAGTGTCGAGATGATTGCACGGGTCATCCCATGCTCACGTGAAAAGGCTTTTTACTTTATTACATTATCATTTGTGCCGGTACTAGGCTCCTTTATCACTGAGCCTGCAGCCATGACGCTCGCTGCACTGATTCTGTTTGAACGCTATTACTCGCAGGGAATCTCGACCCGTTTCAAGTATGCCACTCTCGGGGTGTTGTTCGTCAATATCTCGATCGGTGGAACGTTGACACCCTACGCTGCGCCACCGGTACTGATGGTGGCCGGAAAATGGGGATGGGATATCACCTTTATGTTTACCACTTTTGGCTGGAAGGCTGCGCTGGCGGTGATGGTGAATGCATTAGTGGTTACCCTCCTGTTTCAACGTGAATTATCGAACATGCAGGGTGGAAAGTCGTCTGAAAAAACCAGTGTTCCTCTGCCAGTGGTATGCGTCCACCTGCTGTTCCTAACAGGGGTTGTGGTCTTCGCCCATTATCCGGTGGTCTTCATGGGGTTGCTGCTATTCTTTCTGGGATTTGCTCATGCCTATGAGCGATTTCAGGATCGACTGATCCTGCGTGAGGGGTTACTGGTTGCTTTCTTCTTAGCGGGTTTGGTCGTCCTGGGAGGGCAGCAGAAATGGTGGTTGCAACCCTTGCTGTCAGGGATGGATAGTACAACACTGTATTTTGGAGCTACCTTACTCACCGCGATCACTGACAATGCGGCATTGACTTATCTTGGATCGTTGATGGATGCGCCGACCGCCGAGTTCAAGTACGCGCTCGTTGCAGGGGCGGTCACGGGTGGAGGCCTGACAGTGATTGCCAATGCCCCAAACCCAGCAGGATTCTCTATTCTCAAGGGATCTTTCGAGGATGAAGCGATCCACCCATTGGGTCTGCTGGTTGCTGCACTGCCACCGACCTTCATTGCAGTGCTCGCGTTCATGTTACTTTGAGTTGTCTAGACCGGCAGTATATGACTACTGCTGTTAGTGCCGGTTAACTGCTACGTTTGCGAGTGAGGCTCGCTTCCATCCACTGTTTGATACGGATGGCGTCACCGATACGGGTCTTCTTCCCGTTTGAATCAAGTAGAACAATGATTACTGGTTTTCCGGTGATGTTCGCCTGCATCACCAAGCAACGACCGGCTGCACTCAGAAAGCCCGTCTTTGACACGCCGATCTGCCACTGGACATTGCTCACCAGATTATTGGAGTTGGTGTATTTCAGGCCTCGTCGATAGTCTGGAGAGTTGAGTGCGTGTGTGGTGGTAGTAGAAAAATCGCGTATTTCTTCATAGAAATGGGCTGCCTCAACCATCTTCACCAGATCACGAGCGGTAGACACATTGGAGCTGCTGAGTCCGGTGGAGTCGACAAAGCGACTATTCCCCATACCAAGTTCAAATGCTTTGTTGTTCATTGCTGAGACGAATGCTTCGATCCCGCCGGGATAGGCTCTACCCAGCGCTGCTGCAGCACGGTTCTCTGATGACATGAGTGCCAACCTTAGCAACTGCTGGCGTGTCAGGCTGGACCCGACCTTCAATCGTGAACGGGTATTCTTGAGGACATCAATATCAGCAGAGTCGATCGTGATCTCTTCGGAAAGCGGGAGTTGCGCATCCAGAACC
>CAJBQQ010000312.1 GCA_903957805.1 uncultured Pseudomonadota bacterium
CAAAAAGGATTAAATCCACCCATCACACGTCAATCAGGAGTGACCCCAGTTATGAGCGGTCGCAGTCAATATGAGTCTTAAAATTCTGGTTGTTGGTGCCGGTGCCACCGGTGGTTATTTCGGCGGACAACTCGCACAGGCATCCCACAATGGCCTCACCGATACTGAGGTGACCTTTCTTGTCCGCCCCAAACGTGCAGACATCCTCAAAGAAAACGGACTCAGGATTGAGAGCTCAGAAGGTAGCATTACGCTCCCAGTGAAGACCGTGCAGCATACGGAACTAACATGGGAGTACGACCTAGTACTCCTTGCCTGCAAGGCCTATGACCTTGAGTCGGCAATACTATCGTTCTATCCTGCGATCGGACCCAATACCCTGATTCTACCGATACTCAATGGCTTGGCACATCTTGATCGCCTTGATGCTGAGTTTGGGGTGACGCGCGTACTGGGTGGATGCTGCCACCTGAATGGCGTCCTCACACCTGAAGGAGTGATAAAACTACTGAGCGAACTGCATGGGATCACTTTCGGGTTACGCGCAGGCAATGCGGCGCATGCAAGGGCTGTGCTCAATCAACTGCAATCGGCGTTCGAGCAGACCCCAGTCCGGGTACAACATTCCGAAACCGTATTACAAGGAGTCTGGGAGAAGTATGCCTTTCTCGCGGCCTTTGCTGCCATGACCTGTCTGATGAGATCTTCTGTGGGTGACATCATCTCGACCACGGATGGCAAGCCTTTAATGTTGCGATTATTAGCTGAATGCGAAGCCGCGGCGCAACATGCTGGTTATCCACTCCGTACCAGTGTCATCGAACACAACAAAAAAATACTGACCGACAAAAACTCAATCATGACCTCTTCGATGTTACGAGACCTTGAGTCTGGCGGTCGAACTGAGGGGGGTCACATCATCAATGATATGCGCCAGCGTGTCCTCGCATCCGGAAGTGATGCGACACTCCTCACACTGGCTTGGACACATCTGCAGGCCAGAGAAGCACGTCTAGCCCGTGAAAGGAAAGAATCGACGAAAAAAATTCTCTGACCAAGTCCTTGCTATCAATCTCCGTCCCCTGACTGACGAATTCAACCTAAGAACCTGAGTTAAGCATATCCATTGCTCTGACTTGTAATCAGCCTGACACTCGGCGAAGCATAAAAGAAAGTCGATTTTACAAGAATAGAATCCTCAAAGTATCAATTTATGGTTGAGAGCCCATCTTGCAAATGAATCACTGGAAAACTGATTTAATGCCTCACCCTCATCTACTATTGCTGCTAAATTTCCCTGTGCTGGAGTTGGAATGAAGGAACGAAGAATCTCAACAATTTCTCCACGTTGATTCATCACGCATCTACGAATAAGCGCATCCCACTCATGGCCATCTAAAGGCGCCTCACTGGCTGGACCAGGCCGACGCACGTAATAAACCTTATTCTTAATAGTTTCTTTGGGTGTTTCACTACAACTGCGAACTGGAACTTTTGAACGCCCAGGGGCACGAATTACTGGAAATTCCTCCCCAGACTTGGGGTGCCTTTGGAATGTTACGTGAGCATGAAATGGGTGTTCTGCATATTTATTAATGATTGCATTTACCTCATCAGTACCAAACTGATTGAGACTTTGTGGGCGACCCCTCCCTGGCGACAGCACACCAGTAGAATCTTCAGTGAATCAAATAACCAAGAATCCCCCACCATGATTTTCAAGAGCTATCAAAGTTTTTGCAATGGTACCCTTAGATTCAACATCATCCATATCTAGCCAATCTTTGGCTTCAATATCAAGCGTTTCCATTGGGCTAATTAGCCAATCCTCAAATTGAGAATTAATGTCCCTATTTAATAAATGGCTCATCTACTTCCTTCGGAAGAGGTAAATTATTGGCGCCCACTTCAGCAATCGAATTAACCCAAGGTTGCAATCATCTCTATTTTTGGCGCAACCGTTCTGACTAGCTTTTCAACTCCGTGCCCAGGATTCGATCTCTTTTGCGAAACAAGTAATCCCAATTTCTCCAAGAGTCCAATATCCTTGGTAATGGCAGAGCGCTCACGATGCAACTTGACCGTTAGTTGGGTAATCGTTTTAGGCTCATCCATCACCTCTAACATAAGGCGCCTGCGCGCTTCTGAGAGGACCATGAACATCTCTTGAGGATCTTCAAATGAGAAAGTGGCTGACTTCTTAAATGATTCACCACGATCTGCTTTTTGCGCAGCTTTGCGCGCACGATCAAAGAAGCCCTCAACCTTATCAGTGCGAATAATTACTTTTGTCATTTCTTCACCTTTTTTAATCCTTTAATAATTTCTTGCCATTCTTTCTGAAACTGCTCTAGAGTTTGCTCATAACTCTCAAATTCGACAGGGGCTACTTTGCCCATATAGTGCCTGTGGTGATAATCATGCGCATTATCAAATCCCAACACCCGCCCGTTATCTTTCTGACAAATCAGTGGATTGATATAAGCCAGGTTGTATCGTGTTACTACCGTCTTGCCATCTTGAACGTAACCCCAAACCTCGAAACTTAAAATCCCACCGCCCTGACTTGTCTTTAGCTTGAAGGTTTCCCTCTCTAGCTGAACTTCGATCTTTGGCCTAGATTTTTTAGTCATCTTCCATATTCTACCAGATATGCCCTGAAATTGCATACCTGAATTTTTGAAGGGTGATACATGGCATTAGCAAGCTAATCGTCTTGTAAGCCATATCCCATACAGGCCTGGCCCAAAGTAGAAAATCTGAATCAGAAGTTATTTGAAGTTCAGAACAATTTTAAAAAAGCGTGGACACGCTCTTTGTCTAAGTCAAAAAGGCCGCTCTCATTAATTCAATATCGCCTCTTGGGATAGCCAAGTGTTTTGCAGCATCCTCCCATTGGCGAGTGACCGCCACGACTTCGCCCGCAATCTGGGCCGCTTGATCTGTGCTTAATTCATAATACTGAGCAGTTGCAATGACATTGTCCAGATTGGCGCGATTATCGCCAATATCTAAATTGAGGGCATGCTCCGTTTTATCGATATTCGGGTTCAGATCAAAAGCAGGAGAGAGACGCCAACCGCCTGGCAGCAGAATAAAGCCATGATTTCTTAAGTGATCATCTCGATTGCTGATTGCCACATTGAAAACCACCCTGCGAAACAGTTGCGCCAAATCGTCCTTAATCGAACCTGCGGCCCCTCGGGTCATGATGAACTGAGCGATATCGAGGTAACTAGCATCATCACTAGATTCTTGTTTGAGCATGGTCATAGCAGACGCATAATGAGTCCGCTGGCCATCAATACGATCAAACCGCTTAACAGCAAAGGTTCTATAGTAACTACCCAGCTTGAGTAACTTTGCTTGCGGCATTCGGATATCGGCACGAACTGCCAGCTGGTGGGCCAACATCTCCCACGCGCCCATGTCTCGGTCATCATCTTTTGCCGGGAATTTAGCAATCCAAAATGATCCGTCCTCTTGTGTGAAGTTCGCTTTTGGCCTTGCGCCACCCAAGGATGCGCCTGGGGCAACCAAGACTCGAAGCCACCTTCTTAAGCTATCCAAGTCAGCTATATTTTTATCGCTTAGTTGCCTGGCAACATTCTCCAGCTCAGCCAACTGAGTTACAGGGGGAGCAGACAGCTCATGCGACGCTAAAAATATATCGGCGTTAGGATACTTAAATCTCAGTGCGCCTTGTCTGGTTTGATCTTGGACGCCAATGAGATAGTCCCACGCATATAGCGTACGAGCCTGACGCCCTTCGTCTTTGGCTTCCATTGCCTCCCTTCGCTTCATTAAGGTTTGCCCCCAACGATCTGGCGAAGAATCTAGGAAAATACCAAAATTGCCTTGAGTAGGATTGGGATGAAAGACGGCGTTATCTAAAGATAAATCAGGGTCAATATCGAAACGTTGTGGGTGGGATAGCCAAGCATCGTCGTAATTAAAGCGGACATTACCTCTGTCGTGCTTTAAATAGCCAACTTTGACAGGCTCTTTATCAATAAAGCTCACATCAATCCATACCTCTAAATCAAGACTGGCCATCATGTTTCCTTGCTTTAGATAACTCTAAATCCTGTAGACGACGTCCAAGCAAGTCATCCTTAGCAAGAAAATTAAAATCGTCTTGAAGCTGTAATGCCGCCATGATTCTGAGATAGGTACCCATCGCCACCGCAGGAAAGCCTTTTTCTGCACGATGCAATGTCATCCTAGAAATAGAAGACCGCTCAGCCAATGCTTCTGCCGATATACCCCTACGCAAACGGGCGAGCCTAATCCGCTCTCCTAGGGCAGCTAGGATCTTCTGCTCCGAAGGAAAGATGGGTTGAGATTTGCTTGGCATGTATCACATTATACACAAACATCACTATAATTGACTATTTTGGATGACATAAAGCTAGCAATTAGTTGCCCACTGGCTGTCGTCAAGTAGCTTCAATTTCCCCAAAATACCCACTCAATGTCGTTTTGTATCCTGAGTCTGGTGTACTTGCACCGTCAACGGACCAACCCGCGTGTAGACCGATTCAGTGTTGAGAGATCTTGAGTCTGGCGAGAGACCTGAGGGGGCGCACATCTGTAATGATATGCGCCCCCTCAGGTCCTGGAGTAATGCGACGCTCCTCACGTTGACTTGAACACATCTACAAGCCCGAGAAGCAAGTCTAGGCCGTGAATGAAAAGAAGCGGCAAAAAAAAGTCTCTGACCTAGACTTTTCAGTCCCAGGCCAATGACATTAAAAATTCTAATGATTAATCCAATCAATCACCTTGAGTCCCGAGATTCTGAACACTTTCACCCAATCCATCTGGCAACAGACTGCCGCTTGATTAATTTCAGGAAAAGTCGTAAAGTAAGGATTCCTTACTTTGATAAACCTGGGACTTATCATGCTCGCTAAAATAACATCCAAGAATCAACTCACCCTACCCAAGAGCATCACTGCTGCCGTTGGCCCAGCGGAATACTTTGACGTGGAAACTCGTAACGGCCAAATCGTTCTTACCCCGGTACGCATCCAGCGTGGTGATGCAGTCCGTGCCAAGCTGGCAGAACTTGATCTAAGTGAACAAGATATTGCCGATGCGGTTTCCTGGGCGCGCAAAACCCCTGCAGCCAAGCAGTCGGGCAAGTAATGCCGCGTTCAAAATATAATCCCCGCGTAGTCATCGACACCAACCTGGTGCTATCCGCACTGGTATTTGCGCAAGGCCGGTTATCACCGCTACGCCTGGCGTGGCAGGATTCCCTTTGCAAGCCTCTGCTATCAAGTGTGACTGCCGCCGAGTTGATACGTGTGCTGGCCTACCCAAAGTTCAAGCTCTCTGCGGTAGAACAGCAAGAGTTGTTGGCCGACTATCTACCTTATTGCGCCACTGTGCGTATGCCCGCCAAGCCACCCGCAACGCCTGAATGCCGCGACACACTTGACCTACCGTTTCTGCAACTCGCCGTTGCCGGCAAGGCAGATTATCTGGTGACTGGAGACCAAGATCTACTGGTCCTCGCCGGCCAATCTGCCTGTCCCATCATTACTGCCGATCAATTCATTAAAACGCTCAATCCGTAACCACCAACGGTATCAATGGCAGACTCTGGAACCTCCCCAACGTCTTCAAGGATAATGGCATTACCCATCTTGCCGATGGTTTTCATGCATAACGATCCAGATTGCTCCAGACCTAAAGTCCGGATGGTTACACATTCCAATGGTGGTCAAATCTTTTTGGGCTTCACGCGTGCAATACCAGGAGAGTTGACTGGGGGACATGTGACCCCAAGGGGGTCATCCCTGTCCATGTATGCACTACCCCCTACCTTACACCAAACCAAACCAGCACTAATCTCGCTGATTATTGACATTTATGTTAGCTTTATATAACATTACTTAATCAATTTATAGTAAATGTTAGCTATTAATAACATCAACCTCGATCTTAAGTCCCTAGGCGCCACCTTTAAGCGCGAGCGCCTTGCCGTGGGCCTCACCCAGGCCGAGGTCGCACATAAGGCAGGATTAAGGCGTGAGACCATCATACAACTGGAGTCAGGGGCATCTGTCAGCGCCAATACCCTCATTCAAGCGACCTCGGCGCTCGGTAAAACTTTAGCCATCGTTGACCGCAGGCTCGATTACGACCGGCTCGATGAGGTATTTAATGAAGACCGCTAAAGTTAAACAGCTCATTGTAGAAACTCCTGAAGGCCATTCTGGCTCTCTCACCAAGGAGGCCCGCTATGTCTTCAACTACGAGACCACCTCACGCGATGCCGAGGTGTCACTGGTCATGCCGCTGCGTGCGCAGAGTTACGCCAGCGGTGGATTATTCTCGGTGTTTGAGATGAACCGACCGGAGGGCTACCTACTAGAAACCATCAAGAAACGCTTTGCGAAACTCGGCCCGCTCGATGACATGGCCCTGCTTAAAATTACGGGGAACAACCAAATCGGCAGGTTAACCTACCGTGACCCCAATGATGACAGCACTCAGGCCAAGCCGCAGGTGACAAAGGAGGCGTTAATCAGCTCAACTGCCTCACGTGAGTTATTTGCATTTCTCACAGACATTTACTTTAGCTCAGGCGTGTCCGGCTTTCAGCCGAAGGTGATCGTGCCCGACTCAAGCACCCCCTTATCCGAAAAATCTTCGATGGTCACTTCCAGCCTGATTGTCAAAGTGGCCGGTGAAGACTATCCCTTTCTAGCGCAAAATGAGTTTATGTGCATGGAGGTGGCAAGGCGCGCAGGACTAACAGTTCCCCCCTTCTGGCTCTCTGAGGATGGAGGGATGTTTATCATGGAGCGGTTTGATGTGACCGCTAGTGGCCAACGGTTAGGACTCGAGGACATGGCAGTACTCATGGGGAAATCCCCATCAGAAAAATACAATGGTAGCCTCGAAAACATCGCCAAGGCGGTGGATCTTTTTTGTGGATCAAACTCTGTGGAAAGCAAGGCGCGGCTCTTTGAGTACATTGCCCTCTCAATAGCCCTGAGAAATGGAGATGCGCATTTGAAGAATTTCTCTCTCATCTACGACACCCCCCACGGGGATGTTAAGCTGTCTCCACTGTATGACGTGGTCACCACCATGATCTACACCATAGAACACCCCAGAACAGGTGCCACCAAGGTTGACAATACCATGGCCTTAAATATGTTTAAAACCAAAAACTACCCACTCACGCAATCCTTAATCACCTTTGGTCGTTCGGTATGTATGGTTAAAAACCCTGAAAGGATCATCGATCGCATTGAAGAGGCGAAGTACAACACACTCGCTGACTACCAGTCTAGGATAGACCCCTGGCTCTACCGCAACCTTAAATCTGTTTGGGGTGGTGGTGGCGTTACGGATTAATCTAAAAAATTCCCGATGTGATGCCCGCCAGCCGCACCAACCGACCGTTTTTTAACGTGTCAGAACACCTCAAAACCTTCATGTCCATTGGCATTTCTAGTTTTTACTTGTCTCATCGGATTTCAGGCGGCAACATGACATACCGTCAAAATAGACCTAATGGCGCTGACCAACAACTTTATCAAGAACGTTAAACCGAGATTTTCCGGATAAGCGGCAGCGTGGTTATCGGGCAATGGGGTATCGGATAGGCTCGGAAGACTGAAGTGACTTCTGACTTGGCAGCGATATGAAAACTTACTTTAATTGTTGCAGGTCAAATTAAAGAATGGTTTAATGTGACCTGCAACAATTAAAGCTTGCTTTCAATGACCCGAACCACTGGCACCTACGCGATTTCGACGACTCTGGGTGAGTCGGTGCGCGCGTTCGTCCCTTATCCCTTGCCGCCGGCTGACCCTGCCTTGCCGTCCTCAGTGTTCGCTGACCGCAATCGCCAAGCAGAACTTGCACTCGCACGTTTGAGCGGCGTGTCAGGGTTGGTGCCATCGGTGGACTGGTTGCTGTACAGCGCCATCCGCAAGGAAGCCTTGCTCACCTCCCAGATCGAGGGCACGCAGGCCACGCTGACCGACTTGTTCGACGAAGAGGCGGGCTTTAAGGTCAGCAACACTGACGACGTGGAAGAAGTGACGAACTACCTCCGAGCCTTCCGCTGGGTTCAGGCACAACTGCGTGACCCCAAAGGGCTGCCTATCAGCGTGCGGCTGCTGTGCGATGCCCATCGGCTGCTGCTCGATGGCGCGCGAGGTGCTGGGAAGCAGCCTGGTGAACTGCGCCGGTCGCAAAATTGGATCGGCGGAACACGTCCTGGTAACGCCCTATTTGTGCCGCCGCCACCAGAGCGCGTGGCTGAATTGCTGGCCGACATGGAGCGGTTCATTCACGATACAGCGACGGATTTGCCTCCCATGGTGAAAGTGGCGCTCATCCACGCCCAGTTTGAAACCATCCACCCCTTCCTTGACGGCAACGGGCGCATCGGACGTCTACTCATCACTGCCTTATTCGAACATTGGGGAATGCTGACAGAGCCCTTGCTGTATGTCAGCGCTTATCTGAAACAGCACCAGGCTGAGTATTACCGCCGCCTGTCGGCCATTCGTACCGATGGCGACTGGGAGTCCTGGGTGACCTTCTTTTTGGAGGGGGTTGCAAGCGCCGCTGGCGATGCAGAGAAAAACATCATTGAAGTCGCCAGCCTCCTTGCCTCTGACCGAAAATGGCTGTTGCAATCACCCAAGGCGGGCCCGTCTAGTTATCGGCTGTTCGAGATGCTGCCGGTGATGCCTCGCTTCACCATTGAACACGTTCGCCAGCAATTGGGTACCAGCTTTCCTACCGCTACAGCTGCCGTGAAGGTGTTGCTAGACCTGGGCATCGCGGTGGAAATGACTGGGCAGAAAAAGAACCGCAGTTACAGCTACCAAGCCTACATTGAACTGCTCTCCCGATGATCATGTCAAAATTCACATTAAGCGGCGAACTGGCTGCGTATTAGCGGTATTGGGGTGGGGGGGTTGAAATCTCAAAAGCCCATGGCCAGAGATGCGTGCGCTTGCACAGATTTCTGCGCGTACAAATTGAAAAAATTTTTATAGGCGGACTCGTGGGCGCTCAAAGACGCTTTAATAGAGCCTCCCCCTTTGCTAATAATTTACGGTATCTTAAAATAAATGCTTCTGAAAACATTTGTTCCATGCGGGTTACAGCCCTGTTTGTGATCCCCGCCAGCATCCAAACTGTAAATCACGTTGTCCAAGGGCTGGATCACAAAACGCTCGCGTCAAACGACCAGCTCCACTTTTTACTCGAGTGCAAAACCGGCTTCTTTCAAGGCAGCGCTGGGCAGGCGCAGTGCAGGACTGTTGCCCCATTTACGGATGACGGCTTCCATATAAATTCTCCTTGAATACATCTACATCGTAGACACTTTTATCCCGTAGATCTAACAGCGCCGGTGTCAAATTAACCCTCCGTTTTTTAGCGATTGGCTAACGGATGAGCACGTGAAGCATCTTTCGTATATCGCCATGCAGCGATGTCAGCGTGCTTTCGAATGAAAGATGTGGCATTTCGTCTTGGACGAGTTGCGCCACTGCCCGAGCTTGGTCGAGGTCGCGTGGTTTTTTGATGGGTTCGCGCGTGAGCAGACCAGAGAGCCAAGCCTTGTGCAAGGCAAAAGCGCGTGGATCTGGCACCCGCATCGGCACTGGCCAGCCGTCCTCATCGATGGCGACCACATCAAGTTTAGGGGAATTCAACAGCCACTGCAGGCCGGGCACTTCGGTGGCGACCAAATCTGATTCAGAGAACGTGATGTTTTCCGCGGCGTTTATGCCTCGCGGTGCGATCACGAGGTCCACCATGAACTGTCCGGCATTGGCGGCTCGATAGTCGTTTTTGCGGACACATTCAAATGTCTTGTCCGCTTTTTTGAGCAAGCCTAGTAATCCATTACCGTCTAGCTTTTCCGATACGACAACCATCTTTTGCCGGGCATCGTAGAGCAAGTCGACATCACCCGAAGCGAGTAATTCGAGTAAAAAGTGCGATCCTGCAGCGGCTTCGTAGGCGTACAAGGCTTGAGTGCCAATCACGGTAAAGCTGTCATGTAGACCCGCCCGGTCGAGTTCGCGCAGCACGCGGGCCACGATGCGCGGCACGCGATTCAG
>CAJBQQ010000313.1 GCA_903957805.1 uncultured Pseudomonadota bacterium
AGGAGGGGCGCAGGCCGCAATTTTCCCGCTTGATCTTGAAAAGGCCGCGGACCAAGATTTTGCCGAGCTGGCTCAGTCAATCAGGCTGCAGTTAGGGAGGCTGGATGGAATACTGCACAATGCAGCAATGGTTTTTGGCCCGGCTCCACTGGCGAACCAGACGTTGGAACAATGGTTGACCATGCTGCGAGTTAATCTGGTCGCTCCTTTCTCGCTGACGAGAGCATGCTTACCGCTATTAAAAATGGCTCCTGATGCCAGTGTCATTATGACTTCAGATATTCATGGACATGTTCCTGTTGCGTATTGGGGTGGTTTTGCTGTGGCCAAGGCGGGGGTGGAGGCGCTGGTAAAAATCCAGGCGCAGGAGTGGGAAATATTGCCGAGTCTGCGCATCAATACCTTGATCCCGGGGCCGGCACACACGCCTCAACGCACCAAGACCCATCCCGGAGAGGCTAAGCATAGCCTACCCCAACCACAAGATCTGATGGCACGTTACCTGTATCTGATAGGGCCAGATAGCAAGGGGGTTAGTGGAGAGACGTTCTTCTGTCAGGACACGACCGGGTAAGGCTGCGATGAAGGGGATAAGAAGGTATAATTAATCAATGTCGCGCGAAAGTGGCGGAATTGGTAGACGCACCAGATTTAGGTTCTGGCGCCGAAAGGTGTGGGGGTTCGAGTCCCCCCTTTCGCACCAGGGAGCCGCGGCTTGTAAAGCGGTATTGCGCGCAATAAATTGTCGCGCTCTTCTCTGGCCGTAGTGACGTTGCATGAGTATATCAATCAGCTGGGAAATATAATGCAATCGAATGTAGAAAATATAGGTGGATTGGAGCGCCGTCTGAGTGTTTCAGTTCCCCATGAAGCAATCGAGACGGAGATGGAAAGTCGCCTGAAACGCTTGGCGCGTACGGCGAAAGTGCCGGGCTTTCGTCCTGGTAAAGTACCGCTGCATATTGTCCAGCAGCAGTATGGTCCGCAGGTGCGTCAGGAGGTGCTTGGCGATGTGTTACAGAAGAGTTTTAGCGAGGCTGTACGAGAGCAGAAGCTGCGGTTGGTAGGATCCCCCCATTTCGAGCCGAAAACGACCCCGGGGAGCGCTTCCGAATTTGAATTCAGCGCAACCTTCGAGGTCTATCCTGATGTGGTGTTGGGAGATTTGAGTGGGGTCAGTATCGAGCAACCCATGGTTAAGGTTATTCCTGCTGATATTGACAAGACTCTTGAAGTGGTGCGTAAACAGCGGGTTCAGTATCAGTCGGTAGAGCGCCCAGCGAGCGAAGGTGATCGAGTCAGTATTGATTATCGTGGAACGATTGATGGCGTGGAATTCGCCGGGGGTAAGGCCGAGGACTTTACTCTAGTGTTGGGAGAGGGTCGGCTGCTCAAAGACTTCGAGGGACCGGTGATCGGCATGATCGCCGATCAGAGCAAGACATTTGAGCTAACCTTTCCGGCAGACTATCATGGCAAGGATGTGGCAGGAAAGATTGCGACCTTCGAGGTGAAGCTTAATTCAGTAGAAGAACCTGAATTACCTGAAGTAAATGCCGAGTTTGCTAAGTCGTTAGGTGTCATCGATGGTGATGTCGAAAAAATGCGCGGTGAGATTCAGATCAATCTTGAGAGGGAGATCACCAAGCGGAAAAAGGCAAGAATTAAATCACAGGTGATGCAGGCATTACTTGATAACACTAAGATTGATGCACCTAAGGTACTAGTGGAGCAGGAGACGTCCCGGTTGATGCAGGATGCTCGTAGGGATCTAGAGGCTCGGGGTATGAGGACTGCAGATATTTCCCTGCCATCGGAGCTATTCCAAGAGCAAGCGCAACGCCGAGTGAATCTAGGATTGATACTAGCAGAATTAGTAAAGGTCCAAGACTTGAAGGCCAGCCCTGAGCAGGTGCGTGGGGTGGTTGAGGATTTAGCTCAGAGTTACGAGAATCCGGGTGAGGTGGTCAAGTGGCATTACTCTTCACCGGATCGGCTCAATGAAATTGAATCAGCAGTTCTAGAAGACAATGTGGTGGCATGGGTGCTGGAAAAAGTTACGTCAGTAGACAAGACGGTGACTTTCGATGAATTGATGGGAAAATCTTAATATGATACAGCAGCTTGATTGGGGGCAACGTAACCAAGAGCCGAAGAACTTGGGCCTGATCCCGATGGTGATTGAGACCAGCGGACGGGGCGAGCGCGCTTACGATATCTATTCTCGCTTGTTGAAAGAGAGGGTGATATTTTTAGTGGGGCC
>CAJBQQ010000314.1 GCA_903957805.1 uncultured Pseudomonadota bacterium
AGTCAGAGTTACGGCCTTCAGGTCGCAGCACTTGCTGGAATCCCAGAGCAGGCCATCAAGGTCGCGAGGACACATCTGATGAAGTTGGAGCAGGAGAATTCAGGCGGGAATCTGCAGGGGGATCTATTCTCAGCAGGTGTATTAATGGCAGAACCGCTACAGGAGCACCCAGCGTTGCTGAAGTTGCGTACCATCATACCGGATGAGTTAAGTCCGAAAGAGGCGTTGGAGCAGCTTTACATACTAAAAAAGATCGTGGAGAGTTAGTAGCGCAGATGGCTCAATTGGGTTACTGACTTAAGGCTGAATCAACTTAAGAAGAATCAGTGCTCGTGCCCGTGAGCGCCGTGGACATGGCCATGTGAGAGTTCTTCAGCCGTGGCGGAGCGCACATCAGTGACTGTACAATCGAAACGTAGCGTCATTCCAGCGAGTGGATGATTGCCATCCACCACCACCTTATCGTCAGCAATATCGGTGACGGTGAAGATGATAACGTCATCTGAGTCCTCCTCATCGCCACCCTCGAACTGCATTCCGACCACGATGTCATCAGGGAACGCATCACGCGGCTCCATCCGAACCAGGTCGCTATCGTATTCACCAAAGGTATTCTCAGGCTCCATATAGACCGAGCATGTATGACCGACCTCCTTATCATGGAGGGCCTCTTCCACCATTGGGAAGATGCCATCATAGCCGCCGTGCAAGTAAGTGATGGGAGAGCCAGCTTTTTCTAGAATCTTGCCGGTCGAGTCCGATAGCTCATAACTGAGAGATACGATGGTGTCCTTAACGATGCGCATGTTGTTTCCGTGTGTGAGTTGATGAATATGCAACCAGATCCTGCCAAAGCAGCCGGCCGATTTTTAAAAGATTAAGGACACCATTTTATCAGCAGTATATTTTAGAGTCATCACAAATAGTGTACCCACGGTTACTGAGGTATCACGAATAGCTGGGATACCAAATCAGCACCCCGATATGTGAAGTGGGCACTGAAAGATCGGAATTTCAAGGTCTACATTGCATTATCAGTTTTTTTACGGGTGCAAAACTACGGCGGTGCTCGCTGGAGATGCCATGCTCTTGCAATGCGATGATATGCGCAGCGGTGGGGTATCCCTTGTGCCGGTCGAACCCATATTGCGGAAAGTCTTGATGAAGCCTCATCATCTCAGCATCGCGTGCAGTCTTGGCCAGGATCGATGCCGCTGAAATCTCAGGAATCAGGCTATCTCCGCGGATGATTGCCTGGACTGGGAAATTCAGGTGGGGTCTGTGATTTCCGTCCACTAGCACCTGATCGGGAGTGAATGTCAGGCTCTCTACGGCTCTCTTCATCGCCAGTAGGCTCGCTTGCAAAATATTCAATTGGTCAATCTCATCCACGGATGCAGAGGCAACAGCCCATGCCATGGAATGTGTCTTGATGATCATTTCTAATTTAGTGCGGGTTTTTTCACTCAGCTTCTTGGAGTCTGCCAGACCCTCTATCGGATAGTCCGGATTGAGTACTACACAGG
>CAJBQQ010000315.1 GCA_903957805.1 uncultured Pseudomonadota bacterium
CCGATGCTGGGCTATACGTGGTATGCAGAATCGGCGTGCAGAACCGGAATCAATACTGAGACCAAGCTACTACTATTGCAGCACGTCTTTGAGCAAAAAAATGCTATCGCTGTGGAATTCAGGACGCATTTTTTCAATCAACCCTCCAGAACCTCGATTGAAAGATTAGGTGCGAAGCAGGATGGTATCTTACGCAGCCACCAGATCATGCATGACGGATCAATCCGAGATACCGTAGTCTATTCTATACTGAGACATGAGTGGCCCACCGTCAAAGACAAACTTCTGAACAGGTCTAATCAAACTTAATTGCACGAGAGCGCCGGGTGAATCTGATCCGACCAGAGCGCTAAGCAGATTGAACCTCTCCAGGAGACATTGAAACGTCCAAGAGACAGTATGACCTTCAAATAAAAAGTGCCTCACCTGCTTGATATCTCTAATCAACCCCACTCTTTTCCGCAGGAGTCCTTCTTGAACAATAAGGCCACCGTAGAAGAAGTCTTATCCCATATACCAGGACCCATCACTGCAGAATGGCCCTTGGGAGAACCTTTTGCCGTTGCACTCTCTCATGGCACGATGTCGGTTGAGTATTATTCGCCGCTCGGTCACGACCCTCAGACTCCACACGAGCAGGATGAAATCTATTTTATTCACCGCGGAATAGGCGAGTTAGTTATCAATGGCGCACGCCATTCATTTAAACCAGGGGACTGTCTATTTGTGGCAGCGAACGTCTTACACCGTTTTGAAAATTTTTCCGATGATTTTGGTACGTGGGTTATTTTCTGGGGACCGAAGGGGGGCGAGAAAACTTGATCCCTGGTACTACATTGAGTGACTGAGGGCTGAATTAGCTCTGTAAGTCTATAAAATAGGTCATATAAAATATTGGCAAAATTGTTTGCTGGGTATACTATAAAAATATATGAACAAGCGATTCATCCATCCCGCCATCTTCATACTATACGTTAGCATCCTGACAAACGCGTTCGGCTGGGCATTTAACGGAGAAGTGTTTGCTCATGAGCTTGACCATGTCCATCATGCTCTCTCTCTTGACCCAACAGCACATTTAGAAGCCCACCAGCGTGCCGTCGCGAGTGGCGAGGGTCCTCTAGATGCAGCCACTCACCTGTGCCTGCACGCATCCGGGCAGTTCCAACCATTCTTTTTCACCGCTCCCCTGCTGGTTCCTGCTATTACTGGTATGGAGGCACTGACTAAATTCGTTCCCGTCATCGTTCCTGAGTCTATTCCAGACTCTCCTCTCCGCCCCCCTCGGAACATTCTCGCAAGCTAGACCTTCAAGTCGAGCTGGATATAGTCCTGTCAATTTAGGAAGATCTTGATCTCCTGAATCAGCAGGGGATATCACCCAACCCACCGACTTGCTATATCTTTATCCGTGTGTCACACCCAGGTCACTCAACATGTGATCGATTATTGACACATAATGTTTGCGAAGGATCCTCATGAACTCTAACGCATTGCTAACAGTACCGCAGCAATCAGTATCGATTAAGTTAACGGTAGCGGCGCTCAGCCTAGCACTTAGCTGTCCATTCTTAGCAGTAGCTGAGAGCGTTGCTCTCAGTGCATCTCCTAGCAGGGAAGTAAGTCTTTCTGCTTCTGAGATTGCTGAAGAAAGTAGTACTCTTACCCTACGCGACGCGGTTCGACTAGCATTGCAGCATAATCCAGAGTTGGCGTCCTTTGCT
Organism: uncultured Pseudomonadota bacterium; assembly: GCA_903957805.1. Classification (GTDB taxonomy): domain Bacteria; phylum Pseudomonadota; class Gammaproteobacteria; order Burkholderiales; family Nitrosomonadaceae; genus VFJL01. The sequence goes on from CAJBQQ010000315.1 coordinate 1,725, forward strand.
AAAGAGATGCGTGCATTGGAAGGAGTAACGCTGCAAGTTGGTCTGCTTCGCAATCCGGAATTAGCAATAAACGTTGAGAACGTCGGCAATGTGCAAAAACTCCAAGGTGATCTCAACTCCTCCCATGCCGTCTCGCAAGAAGTAGTCCAGCAAATATCAACAATACGACTCAACCAACTGATTGAGCTTGGAGGGAAACGAGCAGCTCGAGTGAGCGCTGCATCACTAGGGCAGGAGCTAGCTGGTAAGGACTACGAGGCCAGGCGAGTGGAACTTATTGCCCGGGTAGCGAATATATTTATCGAGGTACTCGCAGGGCAAGACCGTTTGAGACTTGCTCAAGAAAGTGCACAGTTAGCACAAAAAGTAGTGAGCACTGTGGCACGGCGAGTCCAGGCCGGTAAGGTTCCTCCGATCGAAGAGACCAGAGCCGGTGTAGCCTTTTCCACCACTCGAATTGAGCTTGTTCAAGCACAGCGGGATCTCTCGGCGGCACGAAAACGACTATCCCTTTTATGGGGAAATACTTCACCACAATTCAGCAAAGCACTGGGAAATCTTGGATTATTGGTCATCCTCCCAAGTTTTGAAGTCCTTGAAGAGCGTGTCCTCGCAGGCCCAATGGCACAGCGCAGTATGAAAAATTTAGAGCAACGCAAGGCAATGCTCGCAGTGGAGCAGACTCGGCGTATACCGAATCTCACCTTGGGAGGTGGCGCTGTTCATCATGCACAACTTGGAGGCACGACCATTGTTGCTGGCTTGATGGTACCACTACCGTTATTCGATCGTAATCAGGGCAACCTGCAAGAAGCCTATCAACGAGTTGA